>JAAHGS010000110.1 GCA_010692645.1 Symploca sp. SIO2E9 | reverse complement strand
CAAAAAGAAAGTACTATGGACTGGCTCTTATTTTGTTGCTAGCTGTGGCGGCGTGACTATTGAACAGCTTAAAGTCTACGTTCAAAATCAAGGTTGTCCGGATTCATCCCATCACTAAAAGTGAGGGTCTTCTCCGGACGTTAAGATAAAAACACACCAGTTCATAATCCACTACTCCTGGAGCGACATGAACAATGAGCAATGAACAATAAACTATCAACAGCACTTAATCTTCAATCTGCTTAACTGATACCTCTACAGCTTCCACATCAATCGTACCAGGAGGTGTCAAGCGAGAGAAAGATCCATGCTCCACTTTCAGTGGGGTTCCACAACTGGGGCACTGGCACTCAGTTTGATTAAAACCAGTGAACTCATGGCTACAGACTGGGCATTGAGACTCAACTAAATTGCGCTTCAACCACCAGCGGAATACAAGCAATCCAATTACTGGTGATATCAGTACCAATCCAACCAGAATCAAGAAACCGTTGACGAGCCAGCCTAAGCCAACTGCTCCCAGCAGCATAAAAGTTGCTAAAACAGTAAGCCAACAGCCGATCCCAGAGAGGTTGAACTGAGCAAATTTAGGAATGTCCTGGTTCACAGTAGTCTTTAAAGGCGTAACGGCTTTGTTACCTTGGTTTATTGTAGCTATTTTCGTGCCAAGTGTCGCAACTGCATTGCATATGCTGGCGAAAAATCTCACCATTCTAAGAACTACCCTTAACATTATAATGGGAGTCTTCTCGGCGGAGCATTATAAGCCAATGTTACGGAGCGCATTAATTTAGAGCAGGTATTTTAACCTTTGGGCGAAGGCATCCTTACTAAACAGGGCAAGGCATTGCTCTCTTAACCATTGACCATCACAGCGTTGATCCTCTCCTTGCAGAATTTCAATACAGGCTGTAGCTACCGCTTCAGGGTTTCGGTGTGGAACCTGCCAGCCTAGGTGTCCATCCTGTAAGGGATCAGCGGAACCATCGGCATCACCAGCCAGCACTGGTTTACCGCAAGCCATAGCCTCTAGATAAACTATGCCAAAACCTTCTTGGGAAGGCATAATGTAGGCATCAGCAACCCGATAGTGTTCTACAAGTTCCGGTGTAGGCACAAAACCTGCAAAGACAACTTGCTCAGCAACACCTAAATCTTTAGCTAGTTGTGCTAACCTCGGTTGATCATCACCACGACCAACCACTAGATATTTAACCTCTGGGAAAACTTTGGTGATTGCAGGCAGAGCCCGAATCGTGACATCGACACCCTTATAAATATCACCAGACCATAGTCTGGCAACAGTCATCAGCACTTTGGCATCAGCCAAACCATAACGTGCTAATAGTTCTGGTGATTTGGAGCCAGGGGTAAATTTATCTCCATCCACCACACAAGGCAATAGCTGTACCTTACTTGGATCTAGGTTATTAGTAGCACAGGTGCGATCGCGAGTGTAACGGCTAACTGTCCAGATATTAGTAGCTGATAAGAGTGCCTGACGTTCTCGCTTAGGCAATTTGTCCCAAACTTCCTTACCATGAGTTGACACTGTATAAGGAATGCCTAGTGGTTTACACAGTAGTTGAGTCAGGGCAGCCAGCTTAATATGACCACAGAATACATGTTTGGGGCGTCGTAGCCATAGACAGTGTAATAGTCCGGTGATCAACTTCAAACGCCCCAGCATCGGAGAGTTACTTTTCAGGTAATGAAATTTGAGTGGGTGGAGGTCAAAAGGATTGTCGCATTCAGGACTATCCCTGAGTAAAAATATCTCAGCAGTAGTATAGTTAGCATTTTTAGGAGCGAGTGAGAGATAGGCCTGGAGCAGATTTTTGACGTAGGATTGAATGCCTCCTTCACACTCAAAAATCTCCAGAAAAATAAATACGTGTTCAGGTGCCTGATTAGTGATCCGACTCAAGTTTATTTAACCTCTCAATTTGCTATATAAATTCATTCATACCAAGTTGTCTGATAACAGCTAATTTTCAGATTTCCATGCTCTATACCCAGAATTAACTGCAACTTGGTCATAATATAGCAACCGACATGTCGGTTAGGACATCGTAATTTTGACTCAAAGGGAAGAGGGAACAGGGAACAGAGAACAAGAAAGTGTCCTAACAGCTGTGGCGACTGCTATATTTCTGGTTAGGGAGTAAATAATACAGCCCTAGCTTAGTTCATCAAGCTTTCTTTAGACAATTGCCAAAAACTAACGCCTGTTAATGTCTCTTAGCTGTACATCAGCACTTCTGAGACACTTACAGGCGTCTATAGTTATGCAATCAGATTGCTGAATAACTCCAGCACTGACTTTCTCAAAGATTGTGGTTGGAGAATTCCCGCCAGATTCTGTTAAAACAGACCAAAGGTAAAAGATTTGTCAATTGGGAAGACTGCGCCAATACCTAACCAGAGGGTTACCAGGGTGCCAAACAGAAAAACTGTAGTAGCAACTGGACGCCGGAAGGGGTTTTGGAATTTGTTAACATTCTCGATGAAAGGAACGAGCATCAGGCCTAGGGGAACTGCTGCCATCGCTGCGATACCCAAGAGTTTGTTAGGCACAGAACGCAGAATTTGGAAAACCGGATATAAATACCATTCGGGGAGAATTTCCAGAGGGGTTGCGAAGGGGTCTGCTGGTTCACCAATCATTGCGGGGTCAAGCACTGCTAAACCAATACACAGAGCAATTGAACCCATAATCACTACGGGAAAGATATAGAGCAGGTCATTAGGCCAAGCTGGTTCGCCATAGTAGTTATGACCCATGCCCTTAGCAAGTTTTGCACGCAACTGTGGATCACTTAGATCCGGCTTTTTTTCCGTTGCCATCGTTAAAGTCTTCTCCTGAATCAATAATTTAAGGTAAGCAGATATTAGCAATTTTGGCACATCTCAAAGTTGCTAGATATGCTACACCCTCAAGGTTCGTCCTGCCTGTCCACGTTAAACTTTGCCAAGACCGGCAATTGCAGCTTACAAAGGACCAGAAATACCCTGCTTGCGGATCATCAGGAAGTGCAGCAGCATGAACACTGCAATCATCCAAGGAAGAACAAAGGTGTGCAGACTATAGTAGCGAGTTAGAGTACCTTGACCGACACTGACACCACCGCGCAGTAATTCGACGATTAAAGGACCAACAAAGGGAATCGCTTCGGGAACTCCAGAAACGATTTTAACAGCCCAGTATCCGACCTGATCCCAAGGTAGTGAATAGCCGGTAACACCGAAAGAAACTGTGATTACTGCCAGAACCACACCAGTTACCCAAGTCAGCTCACGAGGTTTCTTGAAACCACCAGTGAGGTAAACGCGGAAGATGTGCAAGATCATCATCAGCACCATCATACTGGCTGACCAGCGATGGACTGAGCGGATCAGCCAGCCAAAGTTAACTTCCGTCATTAAATACTGAACGGAGGTAAAAGCCTCAGTAACTGTCGGCTTGTAGTAAAAGGTCATTGCAAACCCAGTGGCAAACTGGATTATAAAACAAGTGAGGGTAATACCACCGAGACAGTAAAAAATATTAACGTGGGGAGGAACGTATTTTGAGGTGATGTCCTCGGCTATTGCCTCTACCTCTAGACGCTCCTCAAACCATTTGAAGAGTTGCGAATCAGTTGCTTGCTTAGAAAACATGAACTCCAGGATTTCTAATAAGGATCTTGCTGTTTGTGATCTTTTTGCCCCCGATGGGCAGTCTGTCCCAGGAACGAGATCATCTAGTTTTCGGTCTCGGAACCTTTGCTGCCTTCGTGGGACTAGTCACGGGAGGAAAACTCCTCTTAAACTAGGATGAGCTCAATTAGATTCCGCCACGGCGGAATTAACAAAAACCAGGTCAGGATCATTGACCTGTTTGGCTCTGGGCTCTACAAGAAATGTAACATAACTTGACACAGAGCAGATGTTGCTAATCACTCTGTTGAGAGTCTTTACTAGTGCTATGGCAACCGAAATTGACTTGTAAAATTCTATAGTAAGCTGCCCTAATACTTGATAAGAGTCAGTTGTAGTTAGCAGCTCTTAGGATTTTTGTCTTTACCTTAATTAGGTACTCACAGCTAGAAGTTAAAATTATTATTTAGGTCATGCATAAACGGGCTTTCTGGTTAGGACTCCTAGTAGTCTTCCAAATCATCATCTTTGGCGCTTGGTGGGCACCACCAGCGTCTGCCTTGACACAGGAGCAAAAGCTCTTCTCCCAAGCTTGGCGAATTGTATCCCAAGCATATTTGGATGAAACCTTCAATGATCAGAATTGGTGGTTACTGCGTCAAAAGATTTTGGGAGGACATCTTGACAACCGCGAGGAAACCTACGGGGCGATTGAAAAGATGTTAAAAAGTCTTGACGATCCCTTTACCAGACTTTTGAAGCCAAGTCAATATCGCAGTTTGAAGGTCAATACCTCTGGTGAACTCTCAGGCGTTGGGTTGCAAATAGCTCTCGATGCAGAAACTGGAGGTTTGATTGTGGTAGCGCCGATTGCAGGTTCACCAGCAGCAAAGGCAGGGATCCAGCCTCTCGATCATATTGTCGAGATTGATGGTATGCCAAGCTCAGAACTAACTCTTGATGAAGCTGCAGCTAGAATGCGTGGACCTGCTGGTACGAAAGTTACCCTGATGATTCAAAGACCCCAACAAGGGACAAGCGCCATTGAATTAGTGCGCGATCGCATCTCCCTTAACTCAGTCTACGCGGTTTTGGATGTTCAGGCAGAAGGTCTTCCTATCGGTTATATTCGCCTATCGCAATTCAGTGCTAATTCCCCGCAAGAAGTAGAAGAGGCTATTGCCCAATTAGAGGAAGAGGGGGCAGCAGCCTACGTCCTTGATTTACGTAATAACCCTGGCGGCTTGTTGCAAGCAGGCATTGAAATTGCCCGCCTCTGGTTAGATAAGGGTACTGTTGTATATACAGTCAATCGGCAAGGAACCCTCGGCAGCTTTGAAGCCTATGGTTCTGCTCTTACACAAGACCCATTGGTAGTTTTAGTTAACCAGGGAACAGCCAGTGCCAGTGAAATTCTTGCCGGGGCATTGCAGGATAACGGCAGAGCCAAATTAGTTGGGGAAAAGACTTTTGGCAAAGGTTTAATTCAGTCTTTATTTGACCTCTCAGATGGGTCAGGATTGGCGGTGACTGTTGCTAAGTACGAGACTCCCGGACACCATGATATTAATAAATTGGGGATAACACCAGACCTGAAGGTAAACTTGGAGCCGATTAATATTGACCAGGTAGATACAGCTGTAGATCAGCAATATCAGGCAGCAGTAGAGTTGCTTAAAGGTGAGTTAGGTTGGTTAGTTACAGTTGGGGCTGCCTAATTGCTAAGGGAACTCCAATAGACGGTTGTAAGCCTGGTCAATAAATCCCTTGCCCCTTAAAAAGCCAGTATTAGCACCGGGGCAGATGTACCTCAAATTCTCAGGTGTAAAGCGCGAAATTAGTGATTCTACATTGCGAATCTGCCTGGACCAGTGAAAAGTCTTTGATGTTCTCAGGGGCATAGGTTCTCCCTGCCGATTGGGCAGTAAATGACGCCCTGAAAATAAAACACCACCAGCATTCTGGTAGTACAGACAAGAGGAACCTGGAGAATGACCAGGAGTCCAGATAGCATGAGAGTTAGGATTAATGCTCAACTCCCGTTGAAAGGGCTTGAGTTCTAGTCCTGGCAGTAGATAGGCTTCTTGTTCTTGAACCAAGATTGGGCAACCAAAAGTAGACTGAATTTCAAGGGCTTTAGCAATAGCACTTCTATGAGTGATAAATAGCTCGGATACTCCCCCTTTCCCTTTTAAAAATTGCTCGTTGGTCTCATTCCATGAGGGACAATCGATCAAGAGGTTGCCTGAATTTCCTACAATAATATATGCTGTGCCACCCAAAGTTTCTCGATTGGGTGGAAAGGCAAAAATGTTGTCAAGGATAGGGCGTGGTAGCTTCGGTGCAAGAGGTTGTTGGTTTGACGATGAACTCTCAGGAGGAATTAAATTACCTTGGTGTGAGGAATGGGGTTGCACAATTACTATATGCCTGTAATTTCTAATGGACTTTACTGACCTTTGTCAAGATCGCTCTTTTAAATCGATTGTGATCTATATATCATGGAACTATTGTTGCTCCTAATTCTACTGGGTCTGATCACCTACTCCTACTTCATTGTCAAACGCAATGTTGCTAGCATCACCCGGACTCCAGTTTGGCTGTTGTGGTTAGTGATAACAACACCAGCACTGATCTGGAGTGGCTGGACACTGGTCAAAGGTGAGAACACGCCGCCACTCCCTGTTTTATTGGGATCATTTTTGGTTTGCTCGCTGTTGTACTGGCTACTACTACAGTTGGGACGAAAACAGCCTAACTCACCAGTGAGTAATGGAACTCAGACGGAAAGTCCAACTCCATCCCCACAGCCAAAAGTCCCAGAAACACCAAAGGAGTCAACTTTGCGTCCAATCAGTAAACAGGAAGAAACTGATCTGAGAAATTGTTTCCCCTGGGGAGTCTACTACCTCCAGCATGTTGAGTATCGACCTCAAGCTGTTTTATGTCGTGGCAAGCTGCGCACAAACCCAGAGGCAGCATATAAAACTGTACGGGAAAATATTGAGGCAGAATTTGGTGATCGCTTCTTTTTAGTATTTCAAGAAAGTCTTAGCGGCAAACCCTTCTTCGCCCTGGTTCCTAATCCCCAAGCCAAGCAACGGGCAAACGACGATGATCACAAAGCGACACGACCAATGTTAGCCTTGGGGCTATTGTTGATTACACTATTCACCACCACAGTGATTGGGGTAAAGGTTGCTGGTATCCCTGCCGAACAGTTGCTATCTAACCCAGAAGTTTTACAGCAAGGGCTGCCCTATACTTTAGCACTAATGGCAATTATAGGCATTCATGAACTAGGTCACTACCTGAGTGCAATGTTCTACAAAATGCGCACAACGCTGCCCTATTTTATTCCCTCGCCCTTTTTTGTAGGCGCATTTGAGTTTGTACCGATGCCCTCTTTAATAGGTACCTTTGGGGCATTTATTCAAATGCGATCGCCTTTTCCAAACCGCAAAGCTTTATTTGATGTCGCTATTGCTGGGCCAGTAGTAGGCTTAATTGTGACTTTACCACTACTAATGTGGGGATTAGCTCACTCTAGTGCAGTTCCTCTTTCTGATGCTTCAGGGTTAGTGAATTTTGAATCCATCAATCCCAGATTTTCTTTCCTGCTGACAGTACTGAGTAAGTGGGCATTGGGTTCTCAATTAACAGCGGGCATGGCAATCAAACTTCATCCCGTAGCTATAGCTGGTTACATTGGCTTGGCATTAACGGCTTGGAATTTAATGCCAGTAGGACACCTTGATGGTGGTCATGTTGTCCACGCTATGCTAGGACAAAGAAATGGTGCCATGATCGGTCAGATCACCCGTGTGCTGATGTTGGTACTGGCTTTACTGGAGCCAGATTTGCTAGTTTTAGCAATTCTATTGTTATTCATGCCCGTAGCAGATGAACCTGCTCTCAACGATGTCTCAGAATTGGACAACTGGCGAGATTTTTGGGGATTTCTGGTTTTGATATTGTTAGTGAGCATAATTTTACCTGCACCTGCTACTATCACTGGGCTGTTAAATGTTTAAGCTCTGTGACATTTAACTTGCATCTATAGAGGGAGATGGGGGGAGGGGGAGATAGGGAGATGGGGAGATGTAAAGCGAGTTTTCCTAAAATCTAAAAGCTTTGATTAACAAACAACAACCAATTCAGGTAATCGGCGGTGGACTAGCTGGCACTGAAGCCGCATGGCAAATTGCTCAGGCAGGGGTGCCTGTAGTATTGCACGAGATGCGACCTATATATCAAAGCCCAGCTCATCACACTGGAGAATTGGCAGAACTAGTGTGTAGTAACTCCTTTGGGGCGCTCTCAAGTGATCGTGCTGCTGGTTTACTGCATGCAGAATTGAGACGCCTAGGCTCAATTATTATCGGCAAAGCTGATCAACATGCTGTTCCCGCTGGTGGTGCTTTAGCGGTAGATAGGGCAGTATTTAGCCGGGAATTGACCCAAACTCTCCAGAATCATCCCCTAATTGAGTTACGCCGCCAGGAAATTAGAAAAATTCCCACTGAGGGTGTGATTGTTCTCACCACCGGTCCGTTGACTAGCCCTGCCTTAGCAGAGGAACTACAGCGCTTCACAGGCATGGAATACTTCAGCTTTTTTGATGCCGCCTCGCCGATTGTGGTGGGAGAATCAATTAACCGTGAGATTGCTTTCATGGCGTCTCGCTACGATAAAGGAGAAGCTGCTTATCTTAACTGCCCGCTCAACCGACAGCAGTATCTCCACTTCTGGCAGGAACTTGGTGCTGCCGAAAAAGCTAACTTGAAGGACTTTGAGCAAGAAAGTGCCAAATTCTTTGAAGGTTGCCTGCCGATTGAAGAGATGGCACGCAGGGGGGAAGATACGATGCGCTACGGTCCTTTGAAGCCAGTGGGACTGTTTGATGCTCGTCATGGAGACTTTCGTGATCCAGAAAATCAGGGCAAACGACCTTATGCCGTAGTGCAGTTGCGGCAAGAGGACAAAGCTGGTCAGCTTTGGAATATGGTAGGATTCCAGACAAATTTGCGCTGGGGAGAGCAGAAACGGGTATTTCGGCTGATTCCTGGCTTAGAGGGTGCAGAGTTTGTACGCATGGGAGTAATGCACCGCAATACTTTCCTGAATGCTCCTGAGTTATTACTCCCGACACTGCAATTTAAGCAGCGCCCGACTTTGTTAGCAGCAGGTCAATTGGTTGGTACAGAGGGTTATACCGCGGCGGCAGCTGGAGGTTGGCTGGCTGGAACAAATGCAGCGCGGCTGGTTTTAGGTTTGGAAGCTGTAACTTTGCCGCCAACAATGATGATGGGGGCATTATTGGAGTTTATTAGTTCAGCATCCCCTAAACATTTCCAGCCGATGCCTCCAAATTTTGGGATTTTGCCTGAGTTGAGTGTAAGGATTAAGAATAAACGGGAGCGATATGGTGCTTATCGAGACCGCGCTTTGACGGATCTTGAGAATTGGTATGCAAGAGTGCGGGTTTGGGCGGCTTAAGCGGTTGTGCATTTTTAATGCCTCTTAGCTTAGTTCGTTGTCAACTGTCATGAACAATGAACTATCAACAATGAACTATCAACACTGTGTTGCACCTTGGGGCATAATTGCTCCTTCCAAATAAGCTTCACTCAAGCTAGCTCCTATTAAGTTAGCTCCTATTAAGTTAGCGCTGCTGAGGTTAGCTTTGAGCATATTGGCAAGTAGCAAACCTGCTCGCACTAAAGAAGCTTGAGTTAGGTTAGCCTTAAACAGATTCGCCTCAAACAGATTAGCTTGAGAAAGATTCGCTTCAAACAGATTAGCTTGAGAAAGATTCGCCTTGCTCAGATCTGCTCCTTGTAAGTTGGCTTTTTCTAAGATAGTACTGTTCATAACCGCTAAGCTGAGATTAGCTTTTTGCAAGTTAGCCTCACTTAGGTCAGCAGTGCTAAGAGTTGCCTGACTTAAGTCAGCACCACTAAGATTGGCACCACTAAGATTGGCACCACTAAGATTGGCACCACTAAGATTAGTTTCACTTAAGTCAGCTTGAGTCAGATTAGCTCCACGTAAGTCTACCCGATGCAAATAAGCTCGAATCAAACTGGCTCGTTTGAGACAAGCCACCCTCAAGTCAGCTTCGCTGAGAATAGCTCGACTCAGAGTTGCTTGGCTCAAGTCAGCCTTAGTGAGAATGGCTCGACTCAAAGTTGCTCCACTCAAGTTAGCCTTGGTTAGGTTTGCTCCTTTGAGCCTGGCACCAATGAGACTGGTTCCAATCAACGTAGCTATACTAATATCTGCTTCACTAAGATCTGCTCCACTGAGTATGGCACCACTCAAATCTGCCTCTGTTAGGATTGCTTCTCTCAAATCAGCCCGCGAGAGAGTTGTCTCAATAAGTTGCGCACTTTTGAGATTGGTAACTCTTAAGTCGGCATCGCTCAGATTCGCTCTAATTAGTTTAGTCTTAGTTAAAGAAGCCCCCTTGAGTACGGCATTACTTAAATTGATGCGATTTAGATTTGAGTTACTCAAATCTGCTCCCATTAGTTTGATACCAACAAAATTTATTTCTCCTATTTCAGGCTGACTAAAAAATTCAGCTTTCTTGGAAAATTGACTGGCTTTCATAAAAAAAAATCTGTTTTCCTTCCCTGCGAAATACTTGGCAAATGCTACGATAGTGACTAGCTCTTGATGATTTTCAGCAAAAGCTAATTTTTAGTGACCGGTTAGGTGAGAATAGTTACAGCTAAATGAATCTAATTCACCTATCTCTGTTGCTAAAATTTTCAGTATTCTGCTGCTTTTGTTCAGGATAATTAGTGTTTTTTAATCAACCACCAATCCCTGTTAGCTATGACTGAAGTTAACTCTCAGGAGGTATTAAGTTAATAGCTTGTCTCTGTTTATGCCTAAAGAGTCGAGAACTTTCTTGTCCTACCCTCCTTGCTAGCTTAATAGCTAAATTCCCGTCTCCGATCAAACTCAATGAGTTATGTTAAAACTCAGAAGTCAAAGCCTACTGATGTAACAATAACTCATGAAGAAAGCTGCTATTAATTGCGTTCACAAATTCTGTGAAACTAAATAAAACTTTTGACAGGCGACTCAACTAATGCCACCACCCTCAAGGCTGCAACACTCAGATACAGCGTCATAATTCAATGTCTAAATAATCGCTACTAGCAACTTTTATTCACTCAATCCTGCAACTGCTACAAAAAACCTTCCCAGCCAGGCCTAGGCATCAAACTGGAAAAGTCCCTTATTTTGAAGACCATGGTGGACTCTACTTCTTCTTCCAAGTCTCTGCTCGGGGTCATACAGTTGATTTAGAATTGTGCTTAGTGAGTCAATTTAACTGAGTATATTTAAATCTTGCTATTGAATGGTATCTTACCAGAAAAAATCTTCTTTGTCAGTCAACCCAAAACTTTGCAATGGCAAGAACTAACACACTAGACTCCAAAACCTTTGGTTATTGGGCGCATCTGGCGATCCAAAAATACTTCCAGAAAATAATTAAGCACGAAGCCGAGGTTATCAAAGACAAAGACCCTGAAGCCTTACACCAAATGCGCGTGGGCATGAGGCGTCTGCGTACAGCAGTTACTAGTTTAGCACCAGCACTTGAATTACCGAAAGCTGCCCAAGAAAAAAAAATTGCTGCGGTTGCCAGACAACTTGGGCAGTTAAGAGATTTAGACGTTTTGCAAGATGCCCTCCAAAATCATTACCTGCCCACGCTACCAAACTCAGAACAGGGCATACTCAAGAAAGTTTTGACAGCTGTAGGCAAACAACGTCAGAAGTCGCTAGAGCAAGTGCGGACAACTCTAAAAGAGCAGCGCTATCAGAAATTGAAGCAGGCTTTTCAAGACTGGCTGGAAATACCAACTTACGGGGAACTAGCCCAGACCTCAATTGACGATATTCTACCAGAACTACTGTTGCCTTCAGTTAGTAAACTGTTTCTGGATTCGGCTTGGCTGATTGGGGTTAAACTTGCAGCTGGGGAAATAAATGTTCCTAGCCCTCTGAATTGCGAGATCGTTGTGCATCTTTTAAACGACCATGGAGATAGTCTTCATCGTCTGCGCAAGCAAGCTAAGGGAGTACGTTATCAGATGGAACTATTTACTGACTTTTATGGCTTTCAATATCAAGACTATCTCAAGGATATTAAGGCGATTCAGAGTATTTTAGGTCGGATTCAAGACAGTGCTGTTTTAGCAGCATTCCTCACAGACACACTCAACTCAGAGATGAGTGTTAAACTGCCCACACTTGCTGCTAAGTTGATGGCAAATCGTTACCAGGCATGGCAGGAGTGGAGAACTCTACAGCAGCGATATCTTAAGTTTCAAACTAGAAGAGATTTCTATCAAGAAATTCTACAAACAGTTCCTACTTCAGCAGAGTAGATTATGATTTCTGAAGTTTTATCTTTTTTTTTCAATCTTCAGTTTGATGTTGCCAACCAATGATCAACTAATTGAACTTGATATAATGATTGAAGAACTGGGCATAAAATTATTTGGCAACTTACATACTTATGATAATTGCTTAATCTATTGATTACCAAATCTTTACCTTAGTGACTTAGATTTGAAACTGGCGATTAAGCTAGCTTTTGAAAAGCCAAATATAGAGTTAAGTCTCATGACCCAAGTTTATAGGTCAGTTCTGGAAAGAGACCAGCAGAACCAGACTGGACGTCGATTACATTTTTATGCTAAGGGGGAAGAAATTCCTTTGGTTCCTCAAGGTGTCTGGCAAATTAATCAGGGTATAGTACAACTGACGACACTGTGCCAGAATGGAGAAGAGGTGTGGCTGGGTTGGGCAGAAACGTCAGCGTTCTTTGGTTGTTGCTTCTCTCTGCTGCGGAGTTATCAGGCAAAAGCACTAACTGATGTCCATCTCACCTGGTTCTCCCAAGCAGAGATTGATGCTTCCCCCCATCTATCCCAGCTTGTGCTGCCACAAATGGTTCGCCGACTACGGCAGGCAGAGGCAATGCTAGCAATCTTAGGTATGCGCCGGGTTGAGGATCGCTTACAACAGCTGCTATTGCTGATGAAAGGAGAAATTGGTCAGCCAGTAGCTGAGGGTACTCGTATAAGCATGCGTCTCACCCATCAGAACCTGGCAAATGCAATTGGTACTACGCGGGTAACGATCACACGATTGTTGGGTAAACTCAAGAGTGAGGGATCAATTACCCTTGATGGCGATCGCCACCTGATCATTAAGAATGATGGCTTGAATCATACTCTCAATTGGTAAGTTGAATTGGTTAGTGACGTTGCCGACTCTTTTAGAAACATCCCCACACTCTCCATGTAGTAAAATGAAGTCCCCACAAATTACTATCTATTGGTGAGTTATATTCATCAGGAGTAGGCCCCTGTCCCTTGAAGTTCTATCAATTCCACCGACAACTGATCGACCAGCTGCTGGTTTGATCGTGCTGTTGCATGGCTGGGGTACCAATGCCCAAGATTTGGCAGCCATAGTGCCAGCATTGAACCTGCCTGATTACCAGTTCTTACTGCCTAATGCCCCTTTTTTGCACCCTAGTGTTTGGGGTGGCAAAATGTGGTATGACCTTGAATCAGATGATTATCTGGGCTTAGAAGAGAGTCAGCAATTGCTCACCGAATGGCTAGAGTCTCTCGAAGGTATTACTGGCATACCTTTATCTGCCACAATTATGGGTGGATTTTCTCAAGGTGGAGCCATGGCTCTGGATGTGGGATTAAATTTGACTTTAGCAGGTTTAATCTCCATGAGTGGCTACATGCATCAGACACCTGAAAACGTTGAGCCTCCTTTACCATCAGTCTTAATTATCCATGGTAGAAAAGATCCGGTAGTACCTTTAAGTGCAGCTCACCGCCTCAGGGATTATTTACTGAGACTGGGAGCACCAATGCAGTATAAGGAATTTGATATGGAACACGAGATTAAACCAGAGGTTTTAGAAGTAGTCCGGGAGTTTGTTCTAGTAAACTACCCTCGTTAGTTGTTGCACACTATAACCTGAGCTTTAGTTTCGACCTATTTGGCAGCTTAGGGAACTCCAAGAAATAAATTATCCAATTCACTTAGAACACGACGTAAAGATTCATCTCCCCCTCTCCCCCTCTCCCCATCTCCCCATCTCCCCATCTCCCCCTCTCCCTCTCTTCCGCTGCTTGATGGAATATTTTTTTATTTGGAAGTCCCTTAATCTAAGCTAAAACTTTCTTGACCATTGCTTAATTTAACAATTCTTATAATTACAACCAAGTCCTGTCAGTAAAGGGCGATAATAAAGAGAAGGAAGTCTATTGAGAATCCCCTTGTCTTGAGACCGGGGAATATATCAAAGTGCTGAACACAGATGCTATTGGAGGGAGGTCTGAGTAAATGGTAAATTCAACCGTTTCCTGGCGTGAGCTATCAGTTCTTACCGCCGATGACGTGGCCGAATTAGCAGCACGTCTGGAGGGGGATGATTACACCAGTGCTTTTGAAAGTCTCAATGATTGGCATTTGCTGCGTGCGCTGGCATTCCAGCGTCCAGAGTTAGCTCAACCCTACCTCTATTTATTGGAAATAGAAGCCTACGATGAGGCATGAACTCAAATTTACCCGTAGGGTTAGAAGAACTCAGATAGGTTGTGCCTGCAATGAGGAGAGAGGGAGAGGGGGGGATGGGGAGAAGATTCTTTAGGTCATATTTACAAGTAAATTGGATAATTTATTTCTTGGATTTCTTGGAGTTCCCTGAATCCCAACTACTTTTGGTTGTGGTACCGGGTTAATAGGCTTGGAGTTGCTGCTGTTGTAGCTGGTGCATGTGATTAAATAGCTGCCAGCAGTAGCTTTCTGTTAAACCACAAGTGATGGCTCCACGAAGCACAACTTGGAAATACCAATCATTGGGGGCTAGTTCTTCTGCTAATTTATCTACTACAGCGTAGGTGCGTACATCTTTGTATAAACGTCCTTGTGAGTAGACATTTATAGTCTCTCGGCGGTAGCCACCGCGAGGTACTTCCTCCCGCACATCAAGAGCATCACTCAAGCGCCAGGGCAAACCGTACAATACGCCTTCTACTATTGTGGCAGGGTCTCGAACCACATCTAGTACCCCACAGTTACGCAGTACTGATTTACGGTTAAAAGCTAGCCGATAACCCTTAAGTGTAGCTGAGCCAATCACAAAGGGATAAGTATTTTCACCCAGCGATCGCTTCAAATCAACTGGACACATACAAGAGCCATAGGCAAAGTAGTAAAATGTGGGTTCAACCTGAGGTGGCTGTTGGTTTATAGCTACAGCTTGCATGCTTTCGGAAAACTGTGCTGGTGAGTCTTGCTCAAGGCTCATGGACTATCGTTGATTCTATATTCTTGATCTTGTCTGTTTTTTGCTCATTATAGCAACGGACATGTCAGTTAGGACATCCTATTTTGATTCCAAGGGAACAGGGAACAAAAAAGTGTCCTAACAGCTGTGGCGACTGCTATATCATGATTCCTACAGTTGTTGGGCAACTATTTTTAACTGTCGGTAAGTTTTAGCTTGCTCATTGCTAGCATTCAATTCGCTAAAAATGACCAGCGCCTGTTGATAATGTTGCTGTGCTATTTCTAATTCCCCTAATTCTTGATTTACCATTCCCAACTGATAGTAAGTACTACCTAGTGCTAATTGCTTCTGTCTCTGTTCGACACCACTGAGTGATTTGAGTAATTGCAGAGTTTGTTGATAAGACTCTCTGGCTTTCTGATATTTCTGCATTTGTAGGTAGCTAATAGCTAATCGATCAACTACCATTGCCCTGTGAAAACCTCTTCTCCCTGTCTGTAGTTGGGATGGATATTTTTGTTGAACTTGACATACAAATTCTGATAATTTTAATCTTCTATTTAGATCATCAATCAACTGGTAGTATTTATCTAAACAGAAGAAAATATTAATATTTGCTTGCTGCTCTAAACAAAATAACAGTGCCTGGCAAAGATTCTTATATTCCACTTGACAGAATAACACCCCCAGTTTTCGCTGTTCTATATTTTGAGATTGCATCAATTGTTGATAAGAATCAGCTAAGAGTTGATAATTTTTGACAAAGCCTGCAAGTAAAGTTTGACGGATAGTTTTATTGCTAGTATCTAATTTCGCTTTCAATAAGTAGGAAAAAAGGGGATGAATCTTTAAAATGTAATGTTCTTGCAAGCCTTCAGAACTCTGTAAGAACTCGGGAGCAAGTTTGGTTGGTAACAAGAAGCCATCCTTGATCGCTTCCTGAATAACATCATTAAACTTATCAAAAATATAATCAGGAAACAACTCTAGTTTTTGCAGCTGTTTAAGGTAATTAGGAATGCTAAAACTACTCTCAATAAACTCACTAAAGGGTGCTAGACATAAGAGTAAATTCTGGACTTCAAACGATGAATTTCTGTAGATATATTCCACGCATTTGACAAGGCTTTCCCTCTGCTCTTCACTTTTGGCATCCTTCCCCTGCAATCGGTGCCAAACTTCCCCAGGGGATTGCTGCTTGAGATTTGCCAATACCACCTCCATTGCCAAGGGATACCCAGCCATTACCTGCATCAACTTCTCAAAATACTGGTCTTGCCTAATCGCAGCAAGGCGTGATCCTGATACCTTAGATTCTAGTATCTTCTGGGCTAATAATAATCGCGCTTCTTGATCAAGTCCTTGTAAAAGATAGATATTAGTTTGGAACGTCTCAGGTTGCAACCAATACTCGCCACTGCGAGAACTCAACACCACTCGTGTTTTGCCCCCTAGTAATTGCCCCAATAAATCCCGAATTTGATTACGTTGTTCCTTGGTAAGGATATTCTTCATCGCCAGTCGCTGCCCTGTTAGCGACTCCAAATTATCTACAATCAGGATATAATCTTGGCAGCGCAGTTTTTCCACCAACTGCTGCATCTGCCCTTGCTGGTTCATACCTTGGAATTGAGCCAACTCAGAATTGTCATAGACCTTCTTGCCAATCTCAAATAGAATTTGAGCTAAGGTCAAAGCTTGCTGCTGGTAGCTAAAATAAAATATATCCTGAGCAAAATTGGTTGTCTGCCACCACTGGCAAAGGTAATTAAGCAGGGTAGTTTTACCTACGCCACCTATTCCTCGCAACAGTAGGATATTGTGTTGCTGTAGTGCCTTTTCAATCTCAGTAATCTCTAATTGACGTCCCACAAATCCCCAAGTTGGAGGTGCCAAAAGTTTCTGTTGCTGGCAGCAGGCATCATACTCTTGTTCTTCCTTAGGCATAAACTCTTGCCAATTCAGACTCCTCTGCTGATTAGATCGATGGCAAACACCTCAAAATGCACTCCCTAGGTTTCTCAATCTCCTGCTTAGCTAATACCATGATAAGCTGTTCCACATCTAAAAGCACTTGTGAAGACAGCTCCAGAAGCAGGGGTAGAAGAATTGAGCGTTTTTAATTCTGTTATAGCGTTTCTCAAATTGATCCAGTACATTCAATTTTCTTGCCCCCACTCCCCACTCCCTACTCCCTACTCCCGATGACGAAAGTACTTCACCAGATAGAGGAGCGCTATATATAAACATTTAGAGGTTTGGGTATGACTGAAATTACTAAAGAGGATATGCGTGAGAGACTAGGCAATATTGACAAGATTCGGGATCTTCTTCTCGGTGTTCAACTTCGAGAGTATGATCGTCGTTTTGATCACATAGAGTCTGAGGTATCAAGATTGCGTCGAGAACTGTATGAATACTTCGACCAAATCCGGAAATCTATCTCTACGGAACTAAATACGGCAGCTGAATTCCTAGAAACAAAACTCAAGTATATCAAAAAAGATTACCAGCAAGAGAGCGCCAAACAGCTACAACAACTGGAAAGCCTTAATCAACAATTATTCCATAATCTTCAAATTCTTGATGAAATCCTTAATAACCGCACATTTTCTCTCAAATGTGAACTGTCATCAACCTCAAAACGGCTTCACCAAGAAATCTATAAGCTGAGTGAGCAATTCTTTCAAGAGTTGGGAAATCACTCTGCAAAAATTAGGGACAATAAACTTTCCAAAGAGGAAATAGAAGAAGCCATTTCTGAGCTGAGTTGGCGTTTTCAAAAAAAAGAATTAGTTTCTAAGTTCAAATTATCTGTGATCAATGATACCAATCATCCTTCAAAACCCTTTAATTTCAGCAACAGTTCAAAATAGAGCCAACTACTTACTATACCCTTCTTGTAATGTCGAGGATAAGCAACTACTGTAGTTATATATAATCTTTAACATCTGACATGTTCACACCAGTTGTCAAAAATAAATAGCTATGCACACGCTTTCTAAGAAAATCTGTCTAGTGGGTGACTTTGGAGTAGGAAAAACTAGTTTAATTAGACGTTTCGTAGAACGTCAGTTCAGTGATCAGTATCTTTCAACCGTAGGGGTAAAAATCTCCCGTAAAACGATGGAATTGATGGGAGGAGAAGCAGATAAAAAACTGAATTTAAAGCTAATGATCTGGGATTTAGAGGGTCATACTAAATTTAAGGGTATCTCGAAAAACCACTTGCAAGGGGCTAGTGGTGCATTAGTAGTTGCTGATCTCACACGTCCTGAAACTATTGAGCATATTCCAGAACACATTAATTTATTTTTATCAATCAACCCGAAAGGAGTAATTATTGTTGCTTTGAATAAAGCTGATTTGTTTGCCGAAGAAAAACTGCAAAAGATAGGACAAGTTAAGGAGTTCGATCAAATCTTAGCAACCTATCAAACTTCAGCAAAAATCGGCTTGTATGTCGATGATATTTTTTACCAATTAGCTCGTGAAATGCTCAAGAAAAATGAATCCTCTTGTTAAGAAATTATCGCCCTTACTAGCGCTACATCAGGGGGAATACTTAATTATAGATCTGGATTTTATAATCCGAGAAAATTCATCAGGTGTTCAAAAATTTGCTGATTGTACTCAGGAGATTGTCAAGGGTAGAGATGTCCGCAATTTTTTTCCTGAATTGGTCGGAATTGAAGATGTAATGCTAGCCATTATTGAAGGAAGTAAAGATAGCTTTCAGTTAAAAAGTATTGGACGTTTTTCCAAGACAACTAATCCTCTTTATTTTGATATAAAATTTATCCGAAATCCAGAGAATGAAACTTCAGCACATAGTTTGTTTATCTTTATAGAAGACGTTACCGAACAAATAACTCTAGAGCAAAAATTAGTACATTCATCCAATGAAAAAAGTCTTTTGTTGAGCGCATTATCTGCTTCTAAAGCTTATATAGATACAGTTATTACCTCAATGGCAGATGCCTTATTGGTAACTACTGCATCAGGAAATATCAAAACCGTAAATCGCACAGCTCAAGATTTGTTCGGATATAGCGAATCAGAACTAATTGAACAGCCAATTTCAATAATTATTAGTGAACCAGAATTTTTATTAGCAGAAGTTCAGGAGTATCTGTTAGAACAAGGAGAGTTGTTAAGGTATATTGAAACAGTTTGCCAGACTAAAATAGGAGCAAAGTTAGAGATTGCGTTTTCCTGTTCAGCTACAAAGACAGACCATGAGGAAAAACAAGATATTATTTATGTTGGTCGAGATATCACCGAACGCCAGCGCACCCAAAAGCGTTTGGCAGCGCAGCATGGTGTAACTCGTATCCTCTCGGAGTCTAACTCCTGGCAAGAGGCTATTCCCAAAATCCTGCAAGGAATTTGTGAAAATCTCGGATGGGAGTTAGGTCAATTCTGGGAACCAGAGCAGCGCCCACAAACACCTGGTAATCAAGATTTAGAGCAAGGTGTCTCTGAAGTACTCCGTTGTGTAGAAACTTGGGCAAAATCATCGCTGTTAAAAACCCACTTGAGTAATGGCAACAACCAAATCCCTTTACCTTCTAGTGTTATTTTATCTGACCAGGTTTGGGTAACTCACTCTCCCCAATGGACAAATGCTCTTCTCAAAGATAACCAGTTTTTGGGCAAAATATCTGCTTTAGAACAACTCCACACTGCTTTCGGAGTTCCCATTCTTGATGATGCTGATATCTTAGGAGTTATGACTTTTTGGAGCTGCGAGCTTGAGCAACCCGATGACAACTTGCTGCGAATAATGGCAGCTATTGGTAGCCAACTAGGTCAATTTATCAAACGCAAACAAGCCGAATTAGCATTGCACCAGCAGCAGGAACAAACTGAACGCCTATTGCTTAATATCTTGCCTGCCGAAATTGCCAAGCGCCTGAAGGCGGGAGCCGATACTATTGCTGAAAATTTTACCAATGTTACCGTTTTATTTGCTGATCTTGTCGGCTTTACAGAGCTTTCAACTCAGATTGCACCAACGGAACTTGTAGCAATACTTAACTCGATTTTTTCACAGTTTGACCAATTTGCCCAAAAATATGGTTTGGAGAAAATCAAAACTATTGGAGATGCTTATATGGTAGTGGGAGGACTGCCACTGCCGCAGGAAAACCATGCTGAGGCGATTGCTGATATGGCGCTGGAGATGCAAGCTGCGATGACCAGATTTAGTGAGGAAATGGGGAAAGAATTCCGTATCCGCATTGGTATTAATACTGGTCCAGTAGTCGCGGGAGTGATCGGTATCAAAAAATTTAGCTATGATCTGTGGGGTGACACAGTCAATGTTGCCAGTCGCATGGAATCACAGGGCTTGCCTGGAAAAATTCAGGTAACTACAGCGACTTACAAGCACTTGCAGGCAAAATACATATTTACACAACGGGGGACAATTGCTCTCAAAGGTAAAGGTGAAATGACTACTTATTTTTTAGTAGGCAAAAGGGATGATTTGTCTGGGTAATGTTCATGGTTCATAGTTCATATAGCGTTTCTAAAATTGATGAGTAAGATTACTTATAATCCGGATCTAAGCAGTGCTGGCTAAGAAAAGAGATGGAAATAGGGACTTCCAAATAAAAAAATATCCCATCGGGGAGATGGGGAGAGGGGGGGAGGGGGAGATGGGGAGATGGGGAGATGGGGAGAGGGGGGGAGGGGGAGAGGGGGAGATGGGGAGATGAATTTTTACCTTCGTGGTTAGCGTGAGATGTGA
>JAAHGS010000011.1 GCA_010692645.1 Symploca sp. SIO2E9 | reverse complement strand
GGGGGGAGGGGGGGGGGGGGGGGGGGGGGTGGGGGGGGGGGGGGGGGGGGGGGGGGGGGGGGGGGGGGGGGGGGGGGGGGGGGGGGGGGGGGGAGGGGGAGATGGGGAGAGGGGGGATGTGGAACAAACGATGTTAGTCCCCTATTGATAAAGGAATTTGCTTTCTAAGGCTGGTAAAACTGGACAGGGCTTTTTGGGTTGTAAGTTATCTCCTTTACCACTAAAGGTATTCCAACGAAAAGGGGCTTGAGCTGCAGCCGAAATCCACAGTAGCCGTTTTGCCCTTGTCATTGCTACGTACAATAGGCGGAACTCTTCGGCAGTTTTGAGATATCCTGCTTGTTTCCATGCCTCTGGTGCCATCGGTAAGGGTTGTTCGTGGAGACTGGCGCGAATTTGGGCTCTGGCAACTTCTGCTAAGGTGAATTCTCCTAAAAATTGGGCAGCAGTGGGTACCCAAGGACTACCGGGGAGGGTATCTTCATGGAGAAAGGGGATGAAAACATAATCCCAGTCTAGTCCTTTAGCTTTATGCATGGTTATGATTGTAAGTCTTCTCGAATTTTCTTCGAGGGAGTTGGTATTTTCTGTTTCTTTGGTATTTTCTACTTCTACAGCTTCAAAGCGCTCTGAACTAACAATTTCCTTGATAGTTAACAGAGTAGTAGTCATGGAACTGTTACCATGGGTTTGTTTGGTAACTCGTTCTGCTAATTTCTCTACTGTTGCTAGTTCGGATTGGTCGTAATTTAAACTTAAAGCTAAGAAAGAAATTAGTTGATAGTGGGGTAATTCTAAACGGGCACGCAGCAGACGGCGACAGTAACTGGCTGCATTACGCACTGTTGGTGTTTGTGGGGAATCGAGGGGCCCAGGATAGAGGAATTGTTCTGGAGAAGTTGCGATCGCATTTAGATCTTGAGTGGCAATTAGCTGTCGCTTTACTAGTACTTCTAGGGCAGCTTTGAGGCAATTGGGAGAGTGTGGACGGTCTATAAATTTTAGCAGTTTCAGAATTTCGATGGGGACATGGGAGTGACGCTCATTGTGGGCGACATCATAAACTTCAATTCCGTGTTGGCGTTGGAGAAATTCCAGTTGTTCGGCAATAAATCGCCCTTGTCGGTTCTCGCGTACTAATACTGCTGCCTGGTGTTTGGGGTTACGCTCAAATAACTCTAGTACACGCTTTCCGATTAGTTCGACAGTGTGGTAAATGTCGCGGGGATGGTAAATTTCTAAACCTCTTCCCTCTGGTTGAGGATTAGTTTGAGGGTCATTATTATTAACAGGGCGGATATCTTGGGGGCGAAAAGCCAGTTGATTACCTGTTAGCCCAGAGCTATTTACCCAGTTTAAGACGAAGTTGGCAGCATCAATAATTATCTGACAGCTCCGCCCTGCTTGATTCATGGTTGCCAGACGCTGATTTTGATGGCATTGTTCGCAGAAGCGGTTAAAGTAAATTGGGTCTGCTGGGGTGAAGGTGGAATTAATTGCTTGATTAGGATCCCCTACTCGGATTAAATTTGGTGCTTTATTGGGCTGATTTGGGTCAATTGCTAGAGTTTGTAATAGTTGAGATTGTAGTGGCGTGGAATCCTGGGCTTCGTCTTCAAAAACTGCAAAGTATTGGTTTTGCCATAATTTACGGGCTGCGTTGTTAGAGAGTACTCGCAGCGCTGCCAGAATCATATCGTCGTAATCGATAGTGTCACGCGATCGCGCGGTGCGTTGATATTGTTGATATAATCCGGCGGCAACAGCCATAATTTCATAGCCGTCTCCTGTTTCTTGAGCTAGTTTCCATAACTCTTCTGGTAATAAGCCAGAGCTTTTGGCTTCATGGATAACCATATATGCCAGCTCTGGTAATACCTCAGTACGCAATACCGACTGCCGCCTTAATCTTTCTGTTTCTTCTCCATCAAAGCTTAGCCCTTCCAGGAGAGTTGAATAGCGGCGAGGGTTAGCAGCAATCCATTGTTCTACACAGGCGCGTATTAGACGGTGGCTTCGATTTGCCGTCACGATTGTGGTGCTCTCAAGATTGATGCCTGATAAATCTGGATGGCGATTAGCAATGTTGAGGGCTAAACCGTGGAGTGTGTAGACGACAAAACTATTGCGAGGGAGTAGTAGTGTATTGAGATGCTTACGGATTTTGGTTTTGATACTGGCAGCAGCAGAGCGAGTGAAGGTAACTACTAATAGTTGACGCCTGCTATGGAGTTGGTAACGGGCGATGGCGATGGCGGCAGCGATTGCCATACCTGTGGATTTACCGGCACCGGGTACAGCGGAAACGGCTAGTTCTCCTCCTTGCCAGTCTGCCATGCTTTGTTGTCCCTGTCGCAAACTATTGCGGAGGTTCTGTAATGCTTGTTCCCGTGTTGCTATTGGAGTTGACGATAAGTTGGAATCGGTTGTTGCGGTGGCTTGGAGGTTTGTATCAGAGTCATCTGGCATGATCTATAAGTAATAAGTAATAAGTAATAAGTAATAAGTTAAGAGGGAATGGGGAACAGGGAACAGGGAACAGGGAACTAGATGATGAGCATATAGTAAGCAAAAATTATCTGTTTCTTGTAGAATGGGCGTCTCGCCCGTCATCCAAAATATTGAAATTAAATGCACAACTGCTTATCTATAACTCTGCTATGTCCTATAGCCAATTTAAAACAATTGCTCAAGCTAAAGCTGCTTTCAATCTGAAAATTATTGAAGGTTCTCGCTTTTTGCCTCAAACCTCTCCGGTTGCTCCCTCGCAAACTCTGTGTGACTATTTACGGGAAACTTTATAGTACAAGATATGGGTATAGTAAAAGCGATTAACATTACAGATGAGTGACACTGTATCTTTTCAGCAGGTAATTGAATATGTTGAGGCTCTTTCGGCTGAAGAGCAAGACTTGCTAATGGAACTAATTCACAAGAGACGAGTTGAGCAACGGCGTCAGGAAATCGCTATGAATGCCGAAAAAGCGATTGAGCGAAGCTCAGCGCCAGAGGCGATCGCAGCATTTAAAACAGGTAAGATAAAGCGTGGTACTCTGGCTGAATTGCGCTCGGATTTGCTCAGTAGAGAATGAGAATTCTAGTTTGGGATAATAGCTTTCGGCGTGCTTTTAAGCGAGTAGTTCGTAAGAATCCTCGGTTAGAGGAAAGAATTTTTGCCGTTTTAGAATTACTTGTGTCTGATCCATACGTTTGGACAAAACCCTGATTCTGATGAGGAGATAATTGTGTTAGTTGATATTGGCACTCATGATGAGGTGTATTAAGAAGTAGCAAATCTTTACAATCAGTTGTAACCTTTAGATGTTAGACTCTACAAGTCTCGACGCGAGAGAAGAGTATTTAGAGAAAGGTATTGTCTAGAATCATCAATAAGAAGAGTACGGTAGCCTTCGATAACCCTAAGACCCATCTTCGGATAGAGGTAGGGGAGATGCCCTTCTGGGGCTTTTGGATTGAAGGTGAGGTCAGGGTAATCCGTCCAATTTTCTTCTCTTAACACCAGCCATTTTTTTTCGTACACTAACCAGCCCACGCGCTCGGCAAACTTGAGATAGATTTCCCTGTCATATTTGCCAGGTTCACCACCGACGCTCTGCACAATGCGCTTTTGAACACTAAACCCAAAGCGCCCATCACTATATTCTACCCAGAGTTGGTCGATAGTGCGTAAATCAGTGCAGGGAAAATTTTCGATGGATTCGATATCTAGATAGCCTTCTGTTTCTCTACTAGTTGCCTGGAGCATGACAGCTAAGGTTTCCTCATCCGCCTTTTTCCACTCCCCACCTGCTAGTAAATCCCGCAATTTGGTATAGTTTACTCCCCGTTCAGAACTAAGATCATCAGTCTTATTTGTTGTTTGTTGCTCAATTATAGGAGGAGGTGGCATTGGTTTAGGTTCTACGGGTATTGGCTGAGGAATACTCCGGGGTTCATTACTTGGCAAATCTTCGCTTCTAGGGTTGGGCTGTGATGGTTGAACTATAAGTTTACCTTGTTCCCAAAGTATGGGTGTTAAATATTCTTGACTACCTCTGAGGTTCAATCTAATAGCGACGCAAACGCTCTTTGATCTTTTTTTCTTCTTCTTGTAAGCGAAGACGGGTTGTACCTTTGGGATTAGCTGCCAAAAGTAGAATGGATTTTAAAGCACTGGGATCCGAAGGCATCTCGTTAGAGTTATCGCTCATTCCCTAGATATCTGAGGCTAGCTAGTAAAATTTTCCCTATCTCACCTATTGTCTTTTCGTTTGAATTTCAGTTTAATCGCTCCTTTACCGCCAGTATTTACCCCACTTCCCATTAACTTAATTTCTCCTTCGCCACTAATTTCCACGGAAAGTTCAATTTCATCTAACTGCATTCCAGGCTTGGCCCCTGCCTGTTGTTCAGCTTGATAGAATAATCGACTCACTGATTTCAAGAAGTGAGACATCCTTTGCTCTAGTATCTGAATAGGTATCTTAACACCTCTTTTTGTAGCAACTTCCCGATAACTCCTCTGTGTACCGGAAGTTTGAGAATTATTCTCAGTCACAACCCAAATAACTTCTTCTGACATAAAGCGTTAAGAACCTCAATGCTCTACTTTGTTTAGCAGTTTCTACTAGATTAACCGGTTGGCTTGCTGGTAATCGGAGGTGAGCATCAGAAATCTTATAAGGACAATACGTAGATTGTCTATGACTTCATCGATTGTCTGTTGCCGAGTAAGTGGCTTAAGCATCTTCTGGAGTTTTATCAGCCACTCTTTGTCTTGGTGGGAATAACTGATAAAAATTTGGTCACGCATGGAGAATTATAGGAGTTACAGGAATTATAGGAATTACGGATAAAACCCTATTCTGGCATAACTAACTCCGCGCCTCCCCATCTCCCCATCTCCCCATCTCCCCATCTCCCCATCTCCCCATCTCCCCATCTCCCCATCTCCCCATCCCCTAAAGTATGAAGCTGGGATGAAGTTAAGTTATCTACTGATTTAAGAACAGCTTATAAATTTTATTTATGATTGGAACGATTGAAGTTTGTTATCTGATTGTTATCAGATAATTCTTCAAAAAAATACATGTAATTTTACCTAATTAACATAATTTTTTTATGGTAATTAGGTTATTAATTTTGTGATTTATTTTGCTTCCAAAGTAATTATAGAGGTTATTTGTAGAGCTAGAGTACTTCAGTTCAAATGATTAGCAAAGATAATGATTTACTTAAATAAAGTATTTAAAAAATTGATAAAGATTTTATGTTTGCTATTTTTTTTATTTAGAAAATTAGTTAAGAAGGAAATAGGACAGAGAAAGCAATTGCTAAATTGCATCTATCAAATTCGTTGACTCTTGTGCATAGTCTTGATGATTTAGTGGGAACGCATACACCATTAGCATGAAACTTTCTCTAGTTTTAGGATAGTGAACTTCCAGCCTAAAAGTAGGAAATACCATGAAACTGCTGCATGTTGAAAAAAGAACTAGTAATGATAAAGTCAGACTTGTTGGTATCGTACAGATGGATAGTCTGAGTCAAGAAATAGAGCTTTACTTTGAATATCCTCAAAGATTTGCTGACTTTGTGATTGAAAGCGCTGATGCTTTTGTTCCTGCTCTACTTTTGCCGGCAATGGAAAGAGGTGAAAATCTAGACATTAAACCTCCAATCTCCGAAAAACTTTTACTGAATTCAAGGAACATACAGGATATTATTTATCAATGGTATCCAGAAACCTTTAAAAAGGTTACAGTTTCCGCAGAAAGACCAACTAAATATGAGCCGCATACTAGTAATCAAGTTGGCGCTTTCTTCTCCTTAGGCGTAGATTCTTTTTATACCTTTCATAAACATCTAAGCTCTAGCAATCCTGTTTTGCCTCATATTTCTCACTTAATTCATATGAAAGGGATTGAGTTTCCTTTGCATTACTATCGAGATAATCAAGAGCAAGCAGTGAATACCAGAATTAAAGATGTTGCTAAAGAAACAGGTATTGATGTTATTTTTGGCGAAACCAATATCCGCACTCATTTTCCTTTGAAATGGGGTCAACATTATCATGGTGCTGGTTTAGCATCAGTAGCTCTTTCCCTTTCAGGAGGTCTCAAGTCTGTTTTAATTCCCTCAACAGACTCTTACAAAACCATTTTTCATTGGGGAAGTAGTCCATTATTCGACCATTGGTGGTCAACAGAAAAAACCAGTATATTTCATGATGGTTCAGAAGTGGAGAGGGCTGAAAAAACTGCTAAATTTCTACCCCAAGACGCTCTAGCTAAGAAGTATCTAAGGGTATGTTTAAAGAATTATGGTAGCGAAACCAATTGTGGTAGGTGTACCAAATGTGTAAGGACGATGCTTCCTTTGTACGTTTCTGGACAATTAAGCATGTTCAAAACATTTCCAGATCAACTGCCTAAGGATTGGACCAAAATACTACATATTAATGATGAACATGATCTAAGTCATGCTGAAGCGATTTTGGAACTAGGCAAAGAATATAATGGGGAGCCAAAGGTATTAACATCATTATCTCGCAAGATTGAACTCGCTAGGTATGCAATCTTTTTCAAGCAGCAGAATTTGTTGACAGCTATCAAGTCGATTATATTTGTGTTCTTGATTCAACCTATAATTCAACAAGTAGATAACTTGTTAGGGCAACCGCAAATCAAGAGGCTACAAGATACGCTTCACAGGCTGGTAAATCCAGCACATTAAATTAAGTCCGGTTACATTGTGTTCAATAATAGATGGTGTGCATTTACCAGTAATATCATCACTAAGAACACCTATTCCACCGTCACCGACTTTGCCAAATTTCTCGGCTGATCCACATCTAAACCGCGCCTAGCAGCAATATGATAAGCTAGAAGCTGCAAAGGAATCACAGCTAAAATTGGCGAGAGTAGCTCTTCGACTGCTGGCACACTCAGTAAGTCATCAAAAGTATGTGCTGCATCTTGCTCATTCATTGGCGTCACCCCGATTAAACGGGCATCCCGCGCTTTCGCCTCCTGAGCATTGGAGAGTACTTTCTCATACACACTACCAGGCATAGCGATCGCAACCACTGGCACCTTAGCATCAAGCAAGGCAATCGGCCCGTGTTTCATTTCCCCTGCTGGGTAACCTTCGGCGTGAATATAGCTAATTTCCTTAAGTTTAAGCGCTCCTTCCAAAGCAATAGGAAAATTAATTCCACGTCCTAAAAAGATAAAATCTTGGGTTTCCTCAAACTGATGAGCTAGTTGTTCAACATGCTGTTGTTGAGTCTCTAAAACCATTTCAATCTGGGCTGGCAACTGTCGCAAACCCAGCAAAATTTCCTTAATACGCGATAGTGGTAGAGTTTGACGCCGAGATGCTAAATCCAGAGCTAGGCAGTAAAATACTATCAGTTGAGAAACAAAAGTTTTAGTAGCAGCAACCCCGACTTCAATACCTGCATGGGTGTGAATAATATTAGGCACTAGCTGAGCAAGGGAGCTTTCTAGTTGATTGGTAATTCCCAGTAGTCGAGGCTGATATTTGGATTCCAAAGGTGTGCGACGCACTCTTTCCATCTCCAGTGCCGCCAAAGTATCAGCAGTTTCCCCAGACTGAGTAACACCAATTGTCAGAGTATGGGTTGTCAGAGGCGGTGGGGCGTAGCGAAACTCAGAAGCATAGTGTACCGTTGTCGGAATGCCTGCTAACTGCTCCAAAAGGTATTTCCCAACTAAACTAGCGTGCCAGCTGGTACCACAGGCAAGAACTTGAATATGTTCTAAATTATCGCAGAGTGCCTCTGATATACCCAATTGAACTGGTGATGGGGAATTGAGAATTTCTCCCTCTATTTTCCTCTCCCCTAAAACATCTGCCTCATTAACTAGCCAATCATTGTGGAGATAAGCTTCTAAACAAGTTCTAACTACCCCTGGTTGCTCGTAAATTTCCTTGAGCATGAAGTGTCGGAATTCATGCTTTTCTACCAGCAGAGGATTGATGCTGAGGGTGCGGGGATATTTTTGTAGGCGATGTCCCTCAAAGCTATAAACTTCCACACCCATCGGTGTCAACCGCCCTATTTCCCCATTCTCTAGAGTTAAAACTGCACTGGTATGAGGTATCAGCGCTGGTGTATCAGAAGCACATAAAAATTCCCCTTGACCAAAGCCAATGGTCAGGGGAGCCTGTTGCCGCGCTATAATTAACTCATCAGGATAGTCAGCACAAACTATAGCGATCGCAAATGCTCCCTCTAGCTGCTTAAGGGTTTGCCTGACTGATTCCAAAAAAAGACCGGGATATTGATAGTCGAGAGTAGGAGTTTGGCTCAAAAACTCGGCAACTAGGTGGGGAATCACTTCCGTATCCGTATCAGAGCGAAATTCATGCCCCCGCTGCTGTAATTGTTGGCGCAACTCACGGTAGTTTTCAATAATTCCGTTTTGAACTACTGCCACACGCATGGCAGTATCCATATGGGGATGGGCGTTATATTCTTCTGGTTTCCCGTGGGTTGCCCAACGGGTATGTCCAATACCGATTCTAGCCAAATTGTCGGTGAGTTCAAGTTTTTCGCGCAAATTGTGAAGCTTACCCTTGGCGCGAACACATTTAATTTCTCCTTCTACAACCGTAGCAACCCCTGCAGAATCATAACCGCGATACTCCAGTTTCTCTAAACCTGCCATCAAAATTTCTTGAGCAACTTGGGTACCGATATAGCCGATAATTCCACACATTTGACGCTCAACTCTTACTGCTCATACCAGCATGCCATATGCCATAAAAAACTTACACACAACAGAAGAATGGTAGTTAAACCTGCCGCTTTGACGTTTTCTTCCTCCTTACTTTTGTGTTGCTAAAGAGAGAGCGCATGGCTCTCTCCCTGCTATACAAAAACGTTATTAGTAAGCTAGGCCCATGCTGCGAGTGGTTTCACCGCCCAAATAGACTCGAACACTCAAGAAGTCTGTGGGGCAGGCGGTTTCGCATCGCTTGCAACCTATACAATCTTGTGTGCGAGGAGAAGAGGCAATCTGAGCAGCTTTACAGCCATCCCAGGGTACCATTTCTAGGACATCTAGAGGGCAAGCCCGGACACATTGGGTGCAACCAATGCAGGTGTCGTAAATTTTGACCTTATGGGACATGTAGAATCGGCTCCTTAGCGGATGTTCTCTAAGTTGTTAAAACTCTTGGTCAAGGGCTAGTTTACCGCAGCGCTTTAATCCCTTCTTGCAAAAGGCTACATAACTTCAAACTCTGTAATAAGCTGTTGTCCATTAAAAATGCACAACAGCAAGGCAGGAGGCAGAAGGCAGAAGGCACAAGAGTTTGGGCCATTAACCTAATATCAAATAAATATATGATTTAAAAACGTAACAGCTTACATCAGTTAGGGACTTCCAAATAAAAAATATCCCATTGATAGAGAGTGGGGGAGGGGGGGATGGCTCAGGGAGATGATTCTTTCTATCATACTTTCTAAGTAAATTGGATAATTTATTTCTTGGAGTTCCCTTATGCTCTTAGGACCTTGACTACCATGAGCCATAAGCCATGAACCATGAACATAGAAATTTGCTGCTTCCAATACGACATTCTTAGTACATATTGAAGTATATGTTAACAAGCCAGAAATTTACATCGTTCACTAACACTTGAGGACTATTTATCCTCTGAGGCAAGGAAATGTTAAGTATGCCAGAATTTCCAGAGAGCAGCTTTTGGCAAGAGCAAACACCAATAGGGCTACAATTCTCACAGTTGCCGGGAATTGGGGATCAATTACAGCAGCAAACTAATTATCCCCCTGGAATTAGCCATATCACTCCCAAACTAGGTAGCAGCACCTTAGCAAATACTATCGAAACAAGCGATCCTAGTTATGTTGGTTCCTGGCTAGATGAGTATCTCTTCACCGACATACTCCCTTCTGAGCAAGCTCAGTTAATGCAACTGATTGCTCCTGAGACAGGAGCACTCAGCACCTTAGACATTGATCATGGTCTTAACAGCAATTTCCAGACAAAATTTTCCTCTGAAGAAGTCCTTGATTACATTCTCAATGCTACTGAGGATAACTCCAACAGCTTCTATAAACAAATTATCAATACCGGAGCCAGTATACTAAGTACTCCCGTGAGTGTGAATAGGGATAACTTAACTGAGATCAATGGCAGTTTAGTAAATAGTGACGCCCAAAATGCCCTGCTGTTTGGTAATTTTCACGATGACTATGATTTAAATAATCTAGTTGCTGGTGACTTGGTGGAGGTAAACCTAGAATCATCTGCATTTGACACCTACTTGCAACTACTCAATGCTGATACTGGAGAGCTGATTGCTTTTGATGATGATGGGGGAAGACTTTTCAACTCCCGACTCACCTTTCAAGTGCAAAGTGGCATCAATTACACTCTTAGGGCTACATCTTTTAGGAGAAATGCCACTGGTGCCTACAGTCTGACAACAGAGATACTAACCCCCAACCCTGCTTTTAACAATATCTACGGCTATGGTTTAGTTAACGGGGCAGCAGCAGTTGCCCAGGCAATCGGAGAGCCCACATTTGCAGATGTTCCAGACTTGGGCGGCAATACCTGGTTTAATGATCTACTTAATGCTCCCGAAGTTTGGGCAAAGGGATACACCGGTGAGGGAGTAGTTGTCGCCGTGCTTGATTCAGGTACAGATATTACACACCCTGATTTAGTAGATAATATTTGGGTTAATACCGACGAAATTCCTAACAACGGCATTGATGACGACCTCAATGGCTATATCGACGATCTTAACGGGATCAACTTAGGCATAGGTGAAAGCAACAACAATGTTATGCCCGGTAGTGGTAACTTAGATCAGGCTCATGGAACCCATGTAGCTGGTACTATTGCTAGTGTTGCCCCTGATATCCAAATCATGAGTGTCAGGATGGGCAGTGTTGGCGAAGGCGCGGCCTTTATCAACGGCGGTAGCTTAGCGGAGGGAATTCGCTATGCTGTAGATAATGGTGCGAAAGTCATCAACATGAGCTTGGCATGGTCTGACTCTGCTGAGTTAGGGGAAGCCCTTGCCTATGCAGCTGCCAATAACGTAATAATGATTAGTGCCGCTGGTAATGGTGGAGGATTTTTTGTAGAAGATCCTGCCAGCTATGCCAGTGATTATGGAATCTCGGTGGGAGCAATTGATAGAAATAAAAATATTGCTAGCTTCTCCAATCTTGCTGGTTTAAATCCCAATAATTATCAAGTGGTTGCACCGGGAACAGGGATTTATTCGACAATACCAGGCAATAGGTATGATTTCAGGGATGGAACATCGATGGCAACTCCCCAAGTCTCAGGTGTTGTAGCTTTAATACTTAGTGCTAATCCTAACTTGACTCACAATCAAGTACGCGACTTACTAATTAACTCTGCTACCAGACTTGGGTGATGGGAGGTGGGGGGATGGCTCGGGGAGATGGGGGGATGGGGAGAGGGGGAGAGGGGGAGATGGGGAGAGGGGGCGATGGGGAGATGGGGAGGTGGGGAGAGGGGGGGATGGCTCGGGGAGAGGGGTTTGTACAGTGGTGGGCATACCTGGTCGAATTGTCCGTCGATTTGGTCAACGGCTTGATCTTCTAGAACACAGTAAACTACCAGATACTCAAGCTAGTGTGATCCAGGATCTAGTCAAACGCCTCGAGAGACTCGAGAAGCAATTGCAAACCTTAGACATCGGTAGCGATACCATAACTCTTAAGCAAGAGAGAGAGGTAGCTCATACTTGCACAAATTCCTCTGCACAAGAACATAGCCATCAAAATGATGTTTACACCCTCTGATCCTAGCTTCGGCTTTGTGCAGGTTATAAGTGTTCCCCGTAGTGAGCGCTGGTTAATTTGCTACCGTCTGCAAGAGTTGATGATTCCCTGTTGTTGTCGAGCCGATGGTTCTCTGTGGGCAGAAGTGAATAACAGTATTACCGCCCTCCTCATCCACAGTACAGTGAAGCAATTTCTTGCCTCTCGCCAAGAGTTAGTGGATTGGTTAGAAAGGTGTTGGCAGCAGGAAATTCCTTAAAAGCAGTCAATTATAGCAACCGACATGTCGGTTAGGACATCGTATTTTGATTCAAAGGGAACAGGGAACAGGGAACAGGGAACAGGGAACAGGGAACAGGGAACAGGGAACAGGGAACAGGGAACAGGGAACAGGGAACAGGGAACAGGGAACAGGGAACAGGGAACAAGAAAGTGTCCTAACAGCTGTGGCGACTGCTATATTGCTGGCTTGTAAATTTTTAATTCTCATCGACTCAACTAAGAGTCAGGCTTCTATTGGAGCTGAATCAGATTTGATTATGGTAATGCTGTTAATCTTAATCAAAGTTGAAGCGTATGCTACAGAAGATCATTAAAGTTGAGCCTAAATTAAGTTGCACGTAAGGTTATTGTCAATTAGCTAAGTGATCGCTGATTGAGCAGTTGCTTTTTAATAACTCCTAATTTTGACTAAACTATGGTACTCGACGACGGCTTAACAACTGATAGTTATTAGCTAAACGCTTGGAGCATTAATTAAATTTATTAGAGACAAGAAATGAATGAAGTCGTAATTAACGATACTACACTCCGTGATGGTGAACAGGCTGCTGGCGTCGCTTTCAGTGTAGATGAGAAAGTAGCGATCGCCAAGTTCCTAGATTCAATTGGTGTCCAGGAGTTGGAAGTTGGAATTCCAGCCATGGGAGGCGAAGAGGTACGAGCAATCTCTATTATTGCTGACCTGGGACTAAAAACCAAACTTCTAGGCTGGAACCGCGCTGTCCGTTCTGATATTAACGCTTCTATGGCCTGTGGTCTCAAGCGGGTGCATATTTCGGTTCCTGTCTCCAAAATCCAAATTGCCGCCAAGTTCCATGGCAAGTGGAACGTGATGTTGGATCGGTTATATGAAAGTATTAGCTTTGCTGTTGACCACGGTTTGTTGGTAACAGTAGGGGGAGAAGATGCCTCTAGAGCTGATGATAACTTCCTTTTAGAAGTAGCACTTAACGCTCAACAATGGGGAGCATTAAGGTTCCGTTTCTGTGATACAGTCGGAATTCTTGACCCCTTGAAAACCTATAAGAAAGTCCGCAAACTAGTTCAAACACTGTCGATTCCAGTTGAGATGCACACCCATAATGATTTGGGTTTAGCAACTGCCAACGCCCTCAGTGGCATTAGAGCAGGAGCAACTTCAGTTAATACAACTGTCAATGGTTTGGGCGAAAGGGCAGGCAATGCTGCTTTAGAAGAAGTGGTTATGGCTATGAAACGATTGTACGGCATACAAGTGGGTATTGAGACCCGTCGTTTGCTAGAACTATCGCGATTAGTGGCTAAAGCTTCAGGCTGTAATGTGCCTCCTTGGAAAGCAGTTGTCGGTGAGAATACCTTTGCTCATGAAGCTGGTATCCATGGCGATGGTGTTCTCAAAAACCCAGTAACCTATGAACCCTATGCTCCAGAAGAAGTTGGTTGGGAACGCCGCTTAGTTATTGGTAAGCATTCTGGCCGACATATGGTTTCCAATTTTTTACAGCACCGGGGGGTCAATCTTGATGCTGAAGAAACCCAGTCTGTTTTAGAAGCGGTTAGGCACATGTCGGTACAGGTAAAACGCAATCTCACTGAAGAAGAATTACTAAGTTTAATACCACATTGGAGGATAGCACATGGCGCTTGAAGAAATCGAACTGGACGAACGACCAGTATTTGAACTGGATCAAAAAGTAAGGGTCACTAAATTAATCCGCAATGATGGTACTTTTCCTGGTTTAGCAACAGGAACGGTTTTGGTAGAGGAAGGTGATGTCGGCTATGTATGCGGCATTGGTACTTTTTTACAAAAGTTTTACATCTATTCGGTGCATTTTTTGACTAAGAACATGATCGTTGGCTGTCGCAAACACGAAATAGAACTAGTAGAGGAAAGTTAGAATGAAAGTAATGTTGCGTAACGATGATACGGGAAAGTTAATTGCTTATGTCCCGAAAAAAGACCTTGAAGAAGCTGTTGTAGAGCAACAGCAGGGAGAGGATGGTCAGATTTTAACTCTGGCTAATGGTTGGGTTTTAGGTATTCCTAATCCAGAAGAACCAGCTAAGTTACCACGGACTGTGGAGGCTAAGAGGATTTCTTCTTAAGTAATAAGTAATAAGTAATAAGTAATAAGTGATGACAATGACATTTATTACTTATTTTTTCTTGGAATTTATTACTATTGCCCAAAAGCAAAACCGAACAACAACAATTAGGCTTGACAATTGGGGAAGATGGTCACCATCTGGGCTTAGCCAAAACCCACCTTCAACATCTGGCAATTGCAGCAGCAATGAATCTAACTGGCTTAGTTTCTTCGTTGCAAGGGATACCCATAGCCTAAACCCGCATCTCTCGCTTCGCTGCCATGGCTCCTCATGCCTGATGGGAACTGACTGATGTTATTTGCCTCAAAAATAACTCAACTTTTGGCTTAGCGGGGAGGAAGCTGAGACCCCCTCTTACATTCGCCAACAGTATCTTGAAATAGAAGGGTAAAACCAACGGAGAGAGAGGGATTCGAACCCTCGGATAGGACTTACGTACCTATCAACAGATTAGCAATCTGCCGCTTTCGACCACTCAGCCATCTCTCCAACCTGTCAGTCACTCATTATAGCAGGTTTTGAGAATTTGCAAACCTCTATTCGAGAATATAGCAATCCTACATAAGATCCAAACACCAAGAGGGAGCAATCTTACCACAGCACGGTTGTAGAAGCTGGGTGTTTGTAAACCAAATAGGATTGCTATAGATTGATTGCTACCAAAGAACGGCAAGAATTTCAGCTAAGATTATCAACTATAATCCATTAATGTAGCAATAATTACTATGCCGACTAAAATACTAAATGATATAATTACACTGCCCAAAAGAATACTTAAACGGCTCTCGAGAGCTCTTGGAGGAAACTGTAGATCAGACGACAAATTATCTTTGGTGGGTTACGGCACGGATAGGAAAACAATACTAGAATTCACAAATTATGACCCCAGCCTAACCCACCCTACAATATATAAAATTTTATTATCACCACATGTACGGGAGAGCCAGGATGTAGCGATTGGAGTTCAAAAATCTGTACCCATGTAGGTTCTGGCTTGATGTTTGCAATCCTGGTACTATCTAAGAAATGGTGATTGCTTCAAGTCCTTTCTCCTGTATAAAATCGGATGGCAGGATGGAGTGTATCTCATGAGTCACAGAAACGCTATAGGGAGCATGTCACCTTTGTAAGCCCTCACCCTAAATCCCTCTCCCAACACTGGGAGAAGGGGCTGGGGGATGTTAGCGAAGCGGCACGAAGTGCGGGCAAAGGATTGAGCTGTAAACCTGACATGCTCCCAACGCTATATTTGTTCTCTCACCCACTTACGGAAAGCTTTCATCGTAGCATTTCTACCTAAAATCTTACTCTGTTCAACATAGTTTGTAATTGCCTTGCTAATAGGTAATTGAGGAAAATTATAGCTAACTTTAGCTTCAATATATTTTCCAGTCTGCAATACATTGATTTCCAGTTTTTTGCCATTATATCGCCATAGTTCAGGGACTCCTAAAGCTTCGTAATTATTAAACCGCGTCCGAGTGGTGAGATCAATTTCAATTGCTAAATCTGGGGGAGGATCAAAATTCAAGTCTATTCGCTGTTTTCCTCTGATTGCCGCCTCATTTTGAATATAAAAACAGTCATCAGCTTCTAATCCTTGTTCCATTTTTCTGTTCTTAAAAGTTGTAGAACCCAGACTCCTAAATTCAATATCTAACTCTTCAAGTAATGCCTTGACTAAGTCTCCAATAATGACTTTGTCATCTTCATGTTCTGCCAGTGGAGTCATGATTTCTAACAATCCTTTGCTATAAGAAACTCTGCTAGCACGAGTTTCTCCCAAGTCCTCCAAAATTTTCTCAAACATCTGCCAATCAACATTTTTTAGTAATAATTGATGTCCAGGAGGAACGATTAATTGACTCAGTTCTAGCTGCATAGTCTGGTTTTACTTAATCCCAAGTATTTGCTTGAAAAATATTTATTAATAAATTCGTTGGGCCAATCTGAGCTTGGCAGAACGAGAACGACGGTTATCTTCCCGTTCCTGGTCTTGCGGCGTTACCGGTTTTTTGGTCAATACCTTCAATATTGGTGAGTCTCGCAGACTATGCTTAATAATTCTATCTTCTAAACTATGAAAGCTGATTATAGCAATTGTGCCCCCAGGTTTTAACCAATTAGGTGCCTTGTTTACGAAAGTTTCTAGAGACTCAATTTCTTGATTGACGGCAATTCGCAGCGCCTGAAAAACCCGAGTAGCAGGATGAATTCTGCCATAGCGGTATTTGCGAGGTACACTAGAAGCGATCGCTTCGGCTAGTTCGCTCGTAGTCTGAAACGGTCGCTTGTTGACAACTGCCCTAGCAATTCGCCGAGATAGTCGTTCCTCTCCATATTTATAGAATACATCTGCCAGTTGTACTTCACTCCAGTGATTGATGGCATCGGCTGCTGTTAAAGATTGGCGCTGATCCATGCGCATATCTAAATCAGCTCGATGACGAAAGCTAAAGCCTCGTTCTGGGAAGTCGAGTTGGGCAGAGCTAACGCCTAAATCGGCAATAATTCCCTCAAATAAAGTATCAATTGGCTCATATTCAGCAAAATTACCGTGCCAAAACTGGACGCGTGCGCTATAGGGAGCTAATTTAGCTTTAGCGGCGGCAATTGCTTGTGCATCCCGATCAATTGCAGTAATTTGAACCTTGGGCGCTGCTGTTAAAATCAGCTGGCTATGTCCGCCACCACCTACAGTAGCGTCTAGGTAATGCCCGCCAGGAAGAATATTTAATCCTTCAACTACCTCGCGACTTAACACTGAAACATGCGCAAATGCTAATGTTTTCCCCTCCTCAAACCCAGTTTCCATATCATTAGAGGTCTTGCACTAAGGACACTTTAGCATCTGGGCTTGCGGATAGTCTTGTTTTAAGCGAGTCTGACGGAGGAGATTCGAGCGTCCATAGGTGCCTAAGTTCTGTAATTCTTCAGGGGTGGGTGGAGTAGAAAGCAGTTCTTCCCCAAAATCACTCAATAAGATCACTGATTTCAGTTGCAAGCGCCGTTGTTGGTGCTGACGATGCAAGTCAGCGTAAAGTTGAAGTCGGTCATAACTATCTCGCAGGTGTTTTTTAGTTAAGTTACAGTAGGTAGGAGTCTGAACCTGTTCTAAAGCTAGTAAGGCTTCTGCTACTTGGTCAGATAGGGCTAAGACTGTGTACAGGGTTTCAAGCAATTCTGGATTCAATGTCGGCTCCCGACTAGCGATTCTTTCTGCAAAGGCTTGTGTTTCCCTACTCCATTTGAGAGAAAGACTATAACCAGCATAGTTAATTTGTGAAACAATCTCTTTTGAGTAAATAGGGAAGCCAGTTGACAAGTAGAGATGTTTCCCTAATATTTTTCCCTAATAATGTACTATTTTTATAGTGTTTCATTATTGATTACAGGTACGAATATAACAAAAATAGGATATAAAAAACCAGTGACAATTATATAAAATAGAACAATATTAAAACGTCTCACCACCTTAATTATTGTACTAGATTTGCAAGTGGGCAAATAGGACTTTACCTTGAGAATAAGTTATTCATAATAGTTTGGAGTATTCCGCAGTTGGAGTTCTAACTTGAGTAATTTTTGAATGCGTGCTTCTGTAGGAGGGTGGGTGGAAAATAGTCTAGTTGCCAGTTCTTTTTTGAAGGGATTGATAATCAGCAATGATTTAAAAGCTACATTGCCATTTATTCCTACTGACCTGTTGTTTTGTAATCTATCTAAAGCATTAGCGAGAGCACGAGGATTACCAGTTAAAGCTGCTGCACCTGCATCGGCACTGTATTCTCTGGTACGAGAGATAGCTAGTTTGAGAATAGTAGCAGTAATGGGAGCAAAGAGTAAGGTTGGTAGTAATGTGAATAGACGCAATCCTGAGTTGCGGGAGTTAAATAACCCACGAAAGATCATATCTGAACCGATTTGGGCTAGTAAAGAAATAGCTCCGGCTAGAGTAGAAGCGATAGTTTGGGTAAGAGTATCACGATTTTTGATATGAGTGAGTTCATGGGCAATTACACCTTCGAGTTCGTCGTCTGGTAATAACCTCATCAAACCTTCAGTCACACCTACTACCCCATGCTTTGGATTCCTCCCAGTAGCAAAAGCATTAGGAACAGAAGTAGGAATAATATAGAGTTTTGGTACAGGTAATTTTGCTCGAGAAGACAGTACTTCAACTATAGGTTGAAGTCTGGCTTTTTCTCTAGAATCAGGAGTACGAGCTTTATAGACTTTGAGGACAATTTTATCGGAATAAAACCAACTGCTAAAATTAACTGCTATGCCAATCACTAATCCGATTAGTGCCCCCATTACACCACCGATGAGTAAATAACCTGTGAAAGTTAGTAAACCACTTAGTAAACTTAGTAAAACAACTGTTTTGATAAAGTTCATTGACTTAGTACAAATGAATTGCAAGTGCTGTCTTTGCTGTGTTATGCACTATAATTATCTGGTTGAGGCAAATTCAGATGTAACTTCAAAAGCTTCCAATATGTTTGGATATAAATTAGTCGATCTGGATCTAATACCGTTTACTTTAACCTTGTATTTATTTTCTTCTTTGAGTTGATCATATGTATCATCAGCACGAAATTTCCCTTGAAATACATCATCTTTGACGGTGAAGACCTCGTGATTTTTAGTCGAGACGAAGTAATAACTATTTTTACCATTATTGACTCTGTCCTTGTCTATAATGGTGATAGTTTCGTGACGGACAGTCAGGTAACTATAACCAAGATTGATTGCAGGTATAGATATAACAAAAATAGGAAATAGACAACCAGTAAAAATTGTATAAACTGGAACAATATTAAAACGTCTCACTACTTTAGTCCTTGTACTAGTTCTGATTTAATTTGCAAGTGGGTAAAAGTGTGCAACCCTTCATCAAGAATAGTTTCCTGAACTTTCCCAAAACCCATAACCACACCCCACTCTCCAGCATTGACAATAGTGAAGGGTTTAATAACAATTGCGCACAGTAATCGACTTAATCGTCATAACTGAAGTTCAAAACGACAAACTCATCAGACGAACCTGGTGCTTTGCAAAATACTTCCTTCTTATTTGTATTAGCGTTCAGTAAATAATTAATCCATGATTCAATCTTCTATCTTTTTCCTTCTACTTTACTTGGTTTGCTTAAATCTATTATTGTCAATTCCAAATTATTTGACAATACATAAACGTCGAATTTTAATTCATAAAAGTCATAGTCATTTTTGGTTAAATAAATTTCTTACTATAGTCACGACTAAGACCATTTGTGAATTCAGTTCTGAACTCACAAATGGTAGTGGGTCAACCTAATAAATTCTATGTAATCCTTAAAAAGTATCTCTCAACTTCAAAATTGACCTCTCCCTAAACTTTTCTCCACTTCTCCCGCAAAAAACTCTTCCTTATCCTCCTTCTCACAGGAGTACTCACTGCTTGACTTGCCCTGCTCCATTCTCGACAGCAAGCTTAAGCTCGGTAAGTGATAAGTCATCAGCCGCTACCACCACTATGAGTCCTACCATTGCCTATGAAGGCAGAACGTAACGCTACTAACAAGATCCAGAGTATCATGAAAGGAGCAAACAAGACCCCAAGTATTATTAAAGAATAGTTTTCCCGTAAATGTCTCCATAATCTACTATATTGATTCGCCTCACGACCATTGCCTATGACAGGAAAAAATAAAACTGCTAACAAGATAAAACTCAGAAAATGAGCAAACAATATCCAAAGTATCATCAAAGAAGAAATTCCCCATATACTTCTCCATAAGCTACTGTATTGATTCGCTTCACTATGCAGCCAATCTGGTACAGGAAGATCAAGTATGCCATGAGTAAAGACAACATTAACTGACTCCCAATATAAAGGTGAATTGTTTTGAACAAGAGTTATTGTAGGGGTTAGTAAACTAGTCAGTACAACTAGTGAAAATAGTAATAGTAGCTTGCTTTGCTTGTGTGTTTTTATGCCAAAAATAGATTTTCGGTTCATATGAATCTTGGAAACTAACTCCAAATAGGGCTGAGGTACAATCCAGTTTTGCAGAGTATTCACGCGCACAAATGGTAGTTTACGTCTATTTTTTACAACTTTCCACCATCTAGCAATACATAAAGGTCGCGTTCTAGTTCATAAAGTTCATATTAATTTGTTCATTAAAGTGATATTTTTCTGGTCAGGAGCAGGGGTGACAGTTGTAAATAACTTGTTTTATTTATATGATCTGAGAATGAATAGTTTAAACTTAAGCTGAGTGATGAATGTAGAAGAAGCTTTTAAAATTCTAGATGATTTAGTTTTTGAAAACCAAAAGGAACACCTGGAATTTCGTGACAAGGCTATAGTTATAGGTAGTTTAAAAGGTTGGACTTATCAAGAAATCAAAGAGAATGATCCAATTTTGAGTAAACTGGATAATACCGTCGAATTCATCAAAAAATGTCTTGCCTACAAGTTGTGGAAGCGACTGACGGAAATACTAAAACAAGCTGGTTTTTTAGAGGAAGGAGAGAAAATTGGCAAGAAGAATCTGTGGGTATATGTGGAGCGACTGCAGAAAAGTGACAGTGGAGAAGGAATAAGACCACTAATCATTAGAGAGCGATACAAAATTATCAAAAGTTTAGGTAGCGGGGAGTTTAGTGAGACATATCTAGCTATAGATATGGATCTCCCTGACAACCCTGAGTGTGTTGTCAAGCGATTGCCCAGTGAGTCTAGGGAAACTACAAAAAGATTCAAGAGGGAAGCACAGGTTCTGCGTCAATTAGGCAAGCATGATCAAATACCAGAATTGTTTGCTCGCTTTGAGAAAGATGAGTACTTCTATTTAATTCATCAGTTTATCGAGGGAAAGGCTATCAGCCAAGAACTGAGAGAAGGCAAACCCTGGCAAGAGTCGCAGGTTATTGAACTAATCAAGGAGATTCTGGAAATTTTGGTGATTGTCCATCAGCATGATGTCATCCACCGCGATATTAATCCTGAACATTTAATCCGACGCGCCTCAGACGGTAAGATATTTTTGATTAATTTTGGGAGTGTCAAAGAAATTAACCCTGATACTGACACCACAATTATTGAGCGTCGTAATCGCTATATGGCATCGGAAGTGTTTTGTGGTTCACCAAAATGTAATAGTGATATCTATGCCGTGGGGATGATCAGTATCCAAGCTCTGACAGGATTAAATCCTGATAAATTTTCAAAAAGTTCTACCGCAGAATGGCTCTGGCGCGATCGCGCAGAGGTAAGCCCGCAGTTAGCTGATATTTTAGACAAGATGGTAGGCTATGACTTCCGGCATCGTTACCAGTCAGCAACAGAAGTGTTGCAAGTAATGAGGCTCCTCCATTGAAGGACTCACTAGAAGCTCAGATGCATTTATCAAGATTAGATTATGTGACAGAATTAACATAAACCTAGAGCAACTTATCCCTCTCTTGCAGAAAAACCATGCATCCAAATCTAGAGGAAGTTATCGGTGGTCGCTATCGCATCTTCCGTGCTTTGGGAAGCGGAGGGTTCGGTCGCACATACCTAGCTCAAGATGAGCATAAACATAATCACTCTTGTGTTGTCAAACTCCTTCAACCTCAATCTTGCCATCCAGGTGTCTTGGAGAGAGCTCGCGAGTTATTTAAGCAGGAAGCTAAAATTCTCCATCAGCTAGGGGATCAACACCCTCAGATCCCCCAACTGTTGGCTTACTTTGAGGAAAATCAACAATTTTATCTAGTTCAGGAGTACATTGAAGGTCATCCTCTGAGTGAAGAATTCACCTGCCATAACTCAGGTGAGGTACTCAAAGTTACTTTCAATCAACACTTCGCACACAGGATAAATCCGTAAAAAATACAGAGCTAGCCCAAGAAATTCTTAGGGGAGTTGCTCAAGCTCAAACTCAAGTCAATTTAGGTCTGTTTGATACTGATGATCAACTTCTAGAGAACTTCCCCGGTAAAGGTTTCCTCAAAGATAACTCTATTAAGAATACCAGAGGACTTAGAGTTGCGATCGCTGATGATAGCAATAACGAAGAAGAAGCTAAGCTAAGAGCACAGACGCTAGTAAAGCAAGGAGACATCCTAGGTGTCGTCGGTCACTATACCAGTGAAATGACTCTGGCAGTTATAAATACTTATCAAGATAATCAGTTAGTGTTGATTTCTGCTGGCACCACAACCGAAGAGTTATCAGGAAAAGCACTACGCTCAGGTAAACTTAAGGACGTTTTCTTCCGAACTGTACCCAACGTGGCAGTACATGCACAATCTTTAGTGGACTACCTATCTAACCAAGCTGGTCAGAAACAAGTAGCAATTTTATACAATCACAGTAGCCCCTATACCTACTCTTTTAAGGAGGAATTTACAAAAGCTTTCCAAGACAACGGAGGAAAGGTAGTAAAGCAATATTCTTTGACTGATTCTGAATTCAATGCCAAGAAAATCATAGAGGAATTACGGCAACAGAAATTACGTCAACAAGAGGAAATCGCGCTGGTTTTACTTCCAGATGGTCAGGTTACTAATTCTCTCGACAATGCCATTGAGGTAATCAAAGCCAACAATAATAGTAACTGGATAGGAGCATCATGGTCACTCTACAGTCCTAAAACTCTCGCGATCGCAGATTTCAAGCTATTGGAAAAACTAGTTTTATAATTTTATCTAGTTCAGGAGTACATTGAAGGTCATCCCCTGAGTGAAGAATTCACCTGCCATCATCAAGGTGAACACAGCAAAACTACTTTCAATGAACAACAGGTAATTCAACTACTACGCCAAATCCTGGAAATTCTCGAATTTGTCCATGAGCAAGGTATCATTCACCGCGATATTAAGCCATCCAACCTGATGCGGCGCAACTGCGATGGCAAGATTGTTCTAATTGATTTTGGAGCAGTTAAGCAAAACAGTATTGGACTCAGAGTTGCGATCGCTGATGATAGCAACAAGGTTGAAGAAGCTCAGCAAAGAGCAAAGGCACTGGCAAAGCAACGGGACATTCTAGCCGTCGTTGGTCACTACACCAGTACATTGACTCTAGCAGCTCTAGACGTTTACCAAAAGAATAAATTAGTACTGATTTCTCCAGGCGCTACAACTGAAGAATTGTCAGGAAAAAAACTACTCTCTGGTAAGCCTAAAGATTTTTTCTTCCGCACTGTACCTAGTGCTGAGGTATTTTCCACATATTTGGCACAATACCTGCGCCAAGAAGCTGGTCAAGAAAAAGCGGTAGTCTTTTACAATGACAACAGTTCATTTTCCTATTCTTTATGGAGGGAATTTACCAAGAGGTTTACACAACTAGAAGGAAAAGTAGTAAATATCAGTGAGTATAAATTGTATAAACCTAACTTCAATGTCAAGAAAGTTTTAGAGGAAGTAAGTCAACAAGGGGAAACAACGCTGGTGGTACTTCCAGATGCTCAGACCAATTATGCTCTTGACAATGCCATTAATCTGATCAAAGCTAACAATGGTCATAATTGGATCGCAGGAGGATGGACTCTCTACAATTCTAAGACTCTCGCGATCGCAGATTTAAAGCTATTAGAGAAACTAGTATTAGTTATTCCCTGGCATCCCTTGAGCAGCCCTAACCCAGATTTTTCTAAAAATACTCAGAGGCTATGGGGAGAAGCAGTTAGTCCCGATACAGCTACAGCCTATGATACAACTCGTGTCTTGATCAAGGCTTTAGAAACACAGGAAAAACCGACACGTATTGGTATAAAGCAAACATTGGCAGACCCTAACTTTAGCGCCGATGGGGCGACGGGAAAAATTGAGTTTGACTCCAACGGTAATCGCGACAATCCTCCAGTAAGATTAGTTCATATTGTGCCTTGTAGTAATCAGCAGTATGGTTTAGCATTTGTCCCCATCAACTCTTCATCATGTCCCATTTAGTTATTGGTTGAGATAAGCTGTTGTGCATTAAAAATGCACAACAGCAAGGCAGGAGACAGGAGACAGAAGGCAGACGAAACAAGAGCTTCAGCCATTAACTAGGGCTTGCTAAATTAATATAGAATGCATACCAAACAAGAGTTTTGAGCCTTTTTTGACCCTTTCAAGTGCTTTGTTATAGCATCCAATGGCTCAAAATCTTTATCCCCCCATCCCCCCCTCCCCCCCCCCCCCCCCCCCCCCCCCCCCCCCCCCCCCCCCCCCCCCCCCCCCCCCCCCCAACCCCCCCCCCCCCCCCCCACTAATACACACAATCAATCACAACAACACCTCCTCTCTCACCTACAACGCCCCACCTCTCCTACCCCATCCCCACATGCGGTACGGAGTCTCACAAGACTTGGTACTTGTTGCTTAGGTTTTTTACTCAGCTAAGCATTTCTAGCCGGAACCCCCTAAACCTAGTTTTTCAAGGTGCTAATACCTACTGCGCCGTGTTTTCGCATTTCGGTATCTCTCAATTGTACAACTATGAGGAGGCGCGGCATTCGGCGAGTGCGCGTCGCCTGGGGTTTCCCCAGGCGTTTATGTCGCACGTCTCGTCGCTGGAAGCGAGAGTCTCCTGCCGCAAAGAAAGATGAACAATCAATTGCCCAGAAGTAAGATTTCAGCGCTCAACAGTCTCTTTGACAATACTAGCCAGCGCTTTCTCAAGAGTTTCAACTACTTGGTCGCAACCAGCTATATGGTGACGAGCCACCAAATACTGGGGATTGTTATAGGCCAGTTGCACCTGCCCCTGTTCATTCTCCCAAATCAGTGCCTTTTGTGGAAGATCAATTGCTACGGATTGCTGACACTGCATCAGGGGAGTTCCAACTCTAGGATTGCCAAAGATAATTACTTGCGTCGGGCGTAATTGTTCACCTACACTGCTGGCACCTGCAGCGTGATCGATGCGGTTAAAAATGGTTAAGCCTCTTTCCATGAGAACTAATTCGAGTCGATCCCCCGTAGTTTTCACAGAATAAGGACTCTTGGTCACAATGAGACTATCCTCAAACGTAAATGCTCGGGAGTTATCAGCCATTTCCTGGGCACTATGGGCAACCTTGAGAGGAACTAAAGCGTTCTGAGCCAATGTTAAGGTTGCAGTCATAGCCAGGGTTAGGAACACCAAAGGAATAGCATGTTTTCTACCGAACGCCCATTTCTTGAAAAATAACACTTTTTGTCATCCTTTGTTGTGAGCTATAGCGATGAACCAAGGGTTTCAAAGTAGACACATTCTAGTAGAGATAATGAGAAAAGGAGTGCTTTTCTCTGCCTCCGGTCGTCACAAAATTGCCAAAATTGCTTTTAATATGCACAGTTCCAAAAACCAAGACAGCCTTTTGAGCTATCAAGGAGTTTACCCATGCCCAGTCTGTCGCGTGGGTCAAATCCAGGCCATGCCGCTGATGGATGCTATGGCTTGCGAATGCCGCCGCCATATTTTCACCGCTGACTTGGAAAGACAGCTACTCACAATGCCAGAAAGACATCCTCCACTAACTTGGCGCTGGAACGGCAGGAATTGGATAGGAGCGCATCTAGAGGGGTTGGAATTGCGATGGTTTACATGGCTGTTTGCCATTGCCTTGATCACTGTACCAACTACCTTGATTGGATTGACAGCTTATATTTTCCCCCCAAACCCTGGTAGCAACTTGTCTTGGCTACCAGTGGCTTGGACAGTATTAACTTTTTTGTCGCACTTGGCAATTGTTAGTTGGCTAGTTATTGAGTTTTACCAATTCCCGGTTTGGGTATACTTGAGAGCCGGGGGGCAGCGGCAACTAGGTCGCTGACAACAGTAATTATAGATTAAGTAGAACACATTTAGTTGCACCGGCCCAGATTGATCTGCTGAGAACAAGGAATATCCATCTAGAGACTTATTAACCATGAAAATAAACAATGAACTATGAACGCTCAATCACTTTGTCTAAATTGCCATCGGGTCAATGCCCATATCTGCCACAACTCGGCGCAGAAACTGAACCTTTCGACCAAAATCGAACAACATAACCTGGTTAAATACCTCAGTTGCTGCTGGCGAAAGCTGATAGTCTGCTGGTACTGGCACAACCTCACCAGAGCAGATTAAAACAGCCAGCTGATGCCAGAAAACCAGCTTGTTGTTCTTGAAAAGTCCATAGGCACGAGTAATTGGAGTGTTGGCTTTATTGAGCAAGTCACACATTGCCTGCAATTGCTCACTACAGGACATGAGTTTGATTTGATGAAGCAATCCTTGTGCTAACTTCAACCGCGCTGTACCGAGAGTGGCAATTGCGATCCAACCTTCCTGATCCATGTGTTGATAAATCGCCCACAGTACACCTAGTTGATCATTAGCATCTAAACGCTTGAAGGCAGCAACAGTGGGAGGAACTGCTTTTGTCAGCCTCAGGGTGGAATTGAAATTACTGTAATTGGTGAAAGTCATTTGTAGATTTTCCCTGTTGGTTAATTAGGTGTTATGTTGACCGCAATTCAATTTAGAGGAGTTTCCCTGGAATTGTTTAGATTACCGACATAGCAATTAAACCTCTCCATACACCAGTAGACCTCTTACAAAAGTCAGATTTAGTAAATTAACTGCCATAGTTGTCACTCACTATGGTGAGGTTTATGCAAGAGACCACCACGAGCTTTTGCTCATAACCAAGGATAAAAGTTGTTATCTCCTCCTGACTTTCAAAATTGACCTAGTCTTAAGTGCTTTTGAAGACTAGGCACGTAAAGTAATTTAATTAATTATTGATTCCTGTTGTTGTGACTTCAATCTTATAAACTCAGTGATATTTATCACAGTAGGTCAGAGCAGCGAATGCCCTTATATGACTTCTAATCCTTAACTAGAAAGGTTTTTGAGGTGTCTGGTGTTAGATGCTGGGTGTTGGGAATTAATAAAAAAGAATCTCAAACAAGGAATTTATCATTAAATCTTATTAATCTTACCAATAAACCCTATCTTCACAAGGATTTGAGTTTCACTTTAGTGTCATCCTAACATAACCATTGCCAGATGTTGTCTCAAACACATCTGTTAGATAGAGTACCCCCATTTATCCCTGGTTCGCGATTCAGATTTACCTGGAAGCTGTTCCAATTTTCTCATAATTTTCTCTAGCTGAGTAAAAGAGCGCGAACCTGCCTTTATGTATTTGCAACAGAGCTTAGATCACTACTTACTGAACTTATAAGCCACCTTAACTTTATGAGAATTTTGTAAAGACAAGTAACAATTACAGTTTCTCGATTAATAAATGTTGCAGAGACTTGCTCCTCTTGTTAGCGTGAGCTTATAGAGTTTTTTCTGGTAAACCTTCGGTAGGAGACTTAAAATCTATGCTCTACATCAACCTTGGCTTTTGAAAGCTCCACTGATCCCAGGATTACCGACAAGTATTTAGACATCACTAGTAACATTTAGTCTCACTTCCTGCCAAGAGAATGCTGAACCTGCTTGCATCTGGGGGCAAGGCAGGAGTTCGGCAGCGTGGTTAGACCTAAACTCTGGAGATTTTTAGTTATGGAAATTCAAGGAAAGACGGTTTTAGTTACGGGAGCTTCCCGTGGAATTGGGCGAGCGATCGCTCTAGAATTAGCACAACAGGGAGTAGAACGCCTGTTGTTGGTAGCACGTGACCGCCAGAGATTAGCAGAAGTGGCAGCTCAAGTCGAGGCTCTTGGTGTGGAAGTCACAATTCTGGCACTAGATCTGACTCAGCCAGTATTGGTAAATATGGCAATTGCAAGAGTTTGGCGGGATCGTGGGCCAATTAATTTACTGGTCAACTGTGCTGGAGTTGCTAATCAAACTCCCTTTTTACAGTCGAAATTGCCCAAGGTTCATCAGGAAATGACCATTAATTTAATGGGAATGTATAACATCACTCATGCGGTAGCCCGACGCATGGCAAAACGGAGGCAAGGGACAATTGTTAACGTTTCTAGCCTAATGGGTAAAGTAGCGGCACCGACAATGGCCACCTACTCAGCCACCAAGTTCGCAATTTTAGGGTTCACCCAAGCCTTACGAGGTGAACTAGCAGCAGACAATATTCGAGTGATGGCCTTGCTGCCATCGTTAACTGATACTGACATGGTGCGAGACTTAAAACTATTTAGGTGGGTAGTACCTATGAGTGCCCAACAAGTAGCTCAGGTTCTCATTGCTGGACTGCGTAAGGAATCGCCGGAAATTCTGGTGGGATGGCAAAGTCATCTAGCGGTGTGGTTCAATCGCATTGCACCCTGGCTACTAGAGAAATTTTTAATGCTGGCAGCCCCTTTGTCCAAGGATAGACAAAAGCGCTATCAGAAATACGGGTATTATAGCAGTCGCCACAGCTGTTAGGACACTTCCTTGTTCCCTGCTCCCTGCTCCCTGCTCCCTGCTCCCTGCTCCCTGCTCCCTGCTCCCTGCTCCCTGCTCCCTGCTCCCTGCTCCCTGCTCCCTGCTCCCTGCTCCCTTTGAATCAAAATAGGATGTCCTAACTGACATGTCCGTTGCTATAACATCAATTACCTAAATGTTTGCTACAAATACGTTCTAAGTAAAAAGTAATAAATGTTCTTGTTGTCACTTATTACTTATTACTTAAAGTCAGACTATTTGTCGCATTCTTTTTTCTATTGGAGATAAGCTGATTTTCAAGCTAGATCCAGCACTTTCTGCAACAGCAATTGATCTTTCAACTTGAGTCGAAAGCGACCATTTTCAATATCTCTAATCCAACTTTGGCTTTTATCGGTCATCTGTGCTAGCTCTCTCTGACTCAAACTCCGATTTTTTCTTGCTGTCATAATTTGCTCACCAGAAAGTGCTGGTTGTGTCTTGGATTTGGTAGTTCTGGCGATAGTTCGCTGCTTCTTATTTCCCAAATCAGTTAATTGTGGTTCCCATGGCTGGGGAAGTTCAAACCACAATATTCTTGCATTCCTTAATAGATTCCACTTACCACGGGGTGCAGAGTCGGTTAGGGGCCTGTCGCTGCTACCATCATTTATCCAAAACTCTAGCTCTGCCTCAGCATCTTCGGGAATATCTGCCAATTTTGCCCACAGGGGCTGAATGGCTGGTGGATAGGTAACTGGGTCGAATACAGGTTTGAGTCCGTAATGGCTGAGAACTTCGAGGTCACTTTCAAAGGCACGCAATCGCCGCTTTCTCTCTTCCCGATGTGAAGATGCTTGGATAACTTTTTCCTCACCATAGGCAACGCGCATTAAAGTTGGTACAGTAATTCGCTGCTGTTTGCCCATTTTGGTTTTAAATAATAACCACAGCATCATGCGGGCAGCTCCCTCGTGTTGCTGCCAAATGCTCATCAGGGTGTTTAATAAAGATTTGGGCAAGTTGCCGTATTGATAGAAGGCTCTTCCTTGTTTACAACCTTGCTTATTCAAGAAATACTTTGCCCAGATGCCAGCCCTAACTCTAAAAGTTAGACCAACTAGGTGTTTGCAGCCAGTGCTGTCTTCTTGGAAATGGTGTTCAATTTCCAGCAGGTGCCACAAGCGGCTTTCTGAAATTGAGAATCCCTGGACTTTGCCTTGATCGGGCCAGTCAATGGCAGTGGTGATTTTGCAAGGTTGTTGAGCAATGTCTTTAATCAGAGTTAATTTGGCTGCTTTGCTTAGGTCTTTACGTTTATCAAGTCCCAGATATTTCTCAATTTGTCGGTCATTGATAATAAATTCCTGTTCCCAAGGCTTGTCCAAGGCTGTAGCATGGGCTGCATAGATCATATGCATACCAGTGGCTCTTATATCCATTCCCTCAATCACCGAAGTTGCTCTTGCATGGGCAAGCGCCTGGGGTGGATCTAAATAAAGATGATCCGTGATCCAGAAAGTGAGTTTTCCCTGACCTTGTTTAACAGAGCGCTGGTAACAAAGCTTTCCTGAAGCATCGATTTCCCAAGGGAGTGATTGTCGTTGTGCCAGAATATTGCATCCTTCCCAGATTACGATCGCAGAAGCAAAGGGGTTATTTATACCATTTGGAAATAGGTCTGGGCTGGTAGCAGTTCTGTGATCAACTTTGTACCTGCCCTTTTTCGGCTGTGATGGAATTGGGCAGCTACGGGGACAATGAATTACGCACTGAGGCTCAGGATAATAACCTTTGCAGTTGTTACAAAGATCGGGGTTAATCGAGTATTTTTCGTCCTCTAATTTAATTGCACCTGTAGGACATTTTGGTAAACAAGTGTCACATCCAACACAACTGCTAGAAATTTTATAAGCCATAACTCGATGCTGTCACTTTAAAATTGAGAAAGTTGGCTCAATGAGAATATTTGCTCAAGTCTTAAAGAGCTGTGATCTAGATTGTTTTCTATTAGCTACTCCTTTACTGGCGAACATTGTTGGAGTCGTATTTACTATGGTTCAACCTTGGTCAGGCTTGATCCTCAAATCATAAATCTAATTTCTTTGAGGTTTTTTACTTGAGCATTATTAATTAGCTTTCTATCAATAAGGATTTCATATACATTTTTAGGTGGTTGTTCAATTTGAGCAATTAAAGATTATTTTAATATTTTATTAAATAGCATCTATCATTTGCATTGTATTTAACTTAATTTTGATCATCCTAAAATTTAGTTAAATCATGATTTCAGTATCAAATCATATCAACTTTGATCGATTTATTGTTTGATTGTTATTCACTAATCGTCTTTTTATTATTACTGAATTAATCACAAGAAACTAATAAAAATCGACATGCTATAAATTAAGCAATTCAAAGCAGCTGATACCATGGGTCAATTGATCAAGAGATGAAAATATGTTTGGTTAGCACCCTACATCCTAAAAATTCGGCAGATTTTCAAAATAATGAGCACAGTGACTGATAGTAGTTCCTAGAGTAAAGTCAGAAAGTTTTTTATGAATACCTGCGATTACCCCCCAAGCATGATTAATTTAAAATAAATAATACAAGGATTAGGCACTTATCTCTGCTACACTCAGGTTCTATTGTATATATCAATATAGGAGTTGCAGGAGATTCAGAAATACTCGCTTCGCGAGAAGCCAGCTATAGAAACTGCGCTCTAGAAATAGAATGTATAGGATTGGGCTAGCCCCCCCTTCAGTATGCTCAAGCCAGTCAGCATAACTCCGTTTAGCACGAACAGCACGTTAGGAAGAACGCTAACAAAATGCCTAGAAGAAAAAACTAGACCTACAGTACCCTACGACAAGATTGAGTAGATAGAAATCCATTCTGAACTCCTAAGGGTGAAACCTATAACTTCTGCGACACAGCCGCTAACTACTGAATTTCTTGATAGCTTGATTCACAAGGCAGACTCAATTGCTGTTGCAGATATCTGTCAGTAGTTTTGGGGGATGTAGTGGCTGATTGGCATAGCCTGTATGGCACAACAAGAACACTCTGGTGCTTTGCACATCATCATAATGAGTTGGAGGTATGTCAAAGGGCATTGGCGTTGTTGTCTACAGCGTGTCTTCAATTTTAATAATGAAATTAGCTTGGGATATGGATGCTTACTGTACCACAGTAAAGGCACTTTTGGATCATTTAACAGAGATTTTATCCAATTGAAGTAAAAAGAGCAACTGCTTCAATTTAAACTGATAAATTGAAAACTGACAATCAATTTCTTTAGATTTAGTTTCAACTTGAAATTTTTAATTAATAAAGTTAACAAAACAGTCTTGACATTTTTTCAAAGTGTATCGTGCAGGGGTTATTGTGGAGGAAACTCAAAAAGATACTAACTATAATATTTGGTATGACAAAACTTAACTAATCTTTGTAGACTCTAGTTACTATAGCTGCTAATATACAGTCTTTGGCTATATAAGTTAGAACTTACAAGAGCCACGCCATAAATTACCAACAAAGATCAAATCTATGGAAATTAGCGCTCGCAATACCCTCAAGGGCAAAGTCGTCAAAGTTGTGCCTGGATCAATTAACACTGAGGTGACTATAGAAGTTGCCCCTGGCATCGAATTGGTTTCAGTAATTACTAAATCTTCAGCTGAAAGGCTTGCTCTTGCCGAAGGCAAGGAAGCTTATGCAGTGCTTAAATCAACTGATGTACTTGTGGCTGTAGATTAAACTTTTAAGGGAGGACGTGATTGTTTCGCACTAGCCCCGAAAAGCTAATCTCCTTTGGCGCTGTACCTACAGCCCTCAGGGCATCATAAAAGCAGGGCAATCACCTCGCGCTATTATCTATAAATAAAGAAGCTAACTTGTCAAGCACTTAGTTTTAAACTGTGGTTGACAAGCAGCTTTTATAGGGATTGATTAGCAGAGTATTTATACTTTTTTTAGTGATAATGGAAGAGGAGTTACTGATTCGTATTGGTGAGCTTCAGGATTTAGATGTATTGGTTAATTTCAACCAAGCAATGGCAGATGAGACCGAGGGGAGAAAACTTACTTTAGAAATTGTTACTGCTGGTGTAAAAACCTTGTTGGAAAATCCGAATTTGGGATTTTATCTCCTGGCAGAAAAAAATGGTGAAGTAGCTGGTACTCTGATGGTGACGACAGAATGGAGCGACTGGCACAACGGTTTATATTGGTGGATCCAAAGTGTCTATATTCGCCCAGAATTCCGTCGTCAAGGTGTTTATCATCAACTCTACAACTTTGTGAAAGACAAGGCTAAACAGGAGCAAGATGAGTTGAAGATATGGGGATTTAGACTTTATGTTGAAAGCCAGAATATGGTTGCACAAAAAACTTATGAATCTCTGGGAATGAAAGAAACTAGCTACAAGATATATGAAGAAAAACTTTAGTTTTTTTTATCTGATTTGTAAATACCGCAATCTTTGGTTTAGTGTGGGAGAATGTCGGGTTTTTTGCTTTAAGTCGGGTACACATCTTATTTGAAAAATTGACAACCAGCAATTCTAGGGATAGCACAGGACGATAGACGCAATCAGACCAGGGCGATCGCTTTTCCAGGCAGCAAGCTTGAGTTTTTCTGCCAGCTGCTCCATGAACTGATAGCCGTCACTATAGCTGCTTGGTGGGTTTCCACAGCCAGAAACAACGTGACCAGCTATACCGATGATGTCGTGATAGAACTGCTCGATGGGCATAAGCTCCAGATGCTGATAGAGCTTTTTGGCATCAGGTTTAACCCAATCAATGCAGCCGTCATACTCTCCACCATGAGCTTCATTGAGAGCCTCCCAGCTGCTTACTAGTCCCCCATCCTCGTCTTGTAGTTGATAGCCGAGAGCTATTCGGGCCTCATCCTCCCACTCAGTACAGCCAGTTTGATTGCCTACCCTGATGAGCCAGTTATCAATCAAATCAAGTAGTTCATCAGCTGGAAATGCTAATAGTGCGTCTCTAACAGCATTGGCATTGGCTTTGGTCTTAGATTTCATAATGCGCCTTCCTTTGTTCCAATCCCAGCAGATCACAGCAGTAGGCAATGGAATCACTATGCACTAGCCCCTTGAGCTAACCACTTCACCCAACCAACCTCCCCAATACCGCCAACTTCCGCAAGCTATTCCCATAGAAGTATAGTTTATTTTCTAGTACTGCTGACCCTCTGAGTGATCAGAAAAACCACCTACTTAGATTAAACAATGAAACTCAATGAGGTTGTGCCTTGGGGCAGAACATTAGAAGAATATAAGTTGATGTTTAATCTCTCAGAAGCAGATTTAAACGCCAAAATTATTGGCTGTGGCGATGGTCCAGCTAGCTTCAATGCCGAAATGACAAAAAAGGGATATTCTGTAGTATCTATCGATCCGGTTTACCAATTTTCTGCTGAGCAAATTAGGCAGCGTGTTCTGGATACCTATGAGCCAATTATTTCACAGGTGAAGCAAAATGCGGAACGCTATATTTGGAATAAATTCTGCACAAGGGTTTTGAGCCTTTTTTGACCCTTTCAAGTGCTTTGTTATAGCACTTGAAAGGGTCAAAATCCTTGCACTTAATAGGAAAATCTCGGAGCTGATCATGGATAATCAAGCTTAGAACTATCGGATTTTCCCTACTCCCTGCTAAGAGCTCCCTCTCCTTACCACCAGACTTATTCAGCAAACCCTAACTATGTGTCTAGTACTATACAAAAAAACCTGCCTGTGCAGGTTTCTAAATCCTTACTTATTTGCTAGTCCGTTGCACTTGTGGTAAAGGTATGCAAGGACAAGGAACTCATTTTGTATAGCAATGATTTGTACTCAGCCTTTGGCTAGTGACCTTGAGGCAATTGCCAAGACTTGAGGTCAGATTTAAGTTAGACTAGATAGGGTTCTTGATTGATCTTAATCGTGCAATCAGACCTAGGGTAGGTTACACAGAGGAGGGCAAAACCTTTCTCCATTTGCTCATCATCTAAGAAGTTCTGATCTTCTTGATTAATTTCGCCTTCGACTACTCTACCAACACAAGAAGAGCAACTACCAGCTTGACAGGAAGAGGGCAAGTCAATCTCATTTTCTTCAGCCGCTTCCAAGATGTAGGTATCTTCGTCAACTTCAATCGTTTGGTCGAAAATAAGAGTCCGGTTTTTCTTGGGGCCTTTTTCTTCAATTAAGCGAACTTTGTAAGTACTCATCTTCAGATCCTCCGAAGTTTTAGTGTGTAAATAAGTAAAAATAAGAGAAAAGAGAAAAGATTAAAGGGAAAAAGAAGTTGAATTTTTGAATATAAGGGCAGTTTTAGCAAAATGATGAATGGCTCTAAACCGATAACCTTGGTACAAAAACAGCCCTGCAACTTCCCTTTCTCCTCTTAGCTGCAACCTGCTTCCGATGGCTTACATCCAGAGGCTGTGAATGATTTCCCACAGCTACAGGTTTCAGCAGCATTAGGGTTGCTAAACTTAAACCCGCTATCGGTTAAGCCCTCGATATAATCGATCACAACCCCTTCGAGTAAGGGTATACTTGTCCCGTCAACATAAACGCGCAGCTTCCCTTGTTCCAGCTGCAGGTCATCCGCCTTGGGTGTATTAGCTACACTCAAGGAGTATTCGTAGCCACTGCAACCACCATCGACAACAGATACACGGATGCCTTTGCTAGTAGAACTTTCGCCTTGAGCATCAGCTTGCAGGAAATCGCAAAGCTTAGATGCCGCATTGGATGTAAAAGTAAGAGTCATAACGCCTTGTAAGTGGTGAAAACAAAGGTTGTTAATAATTTATCGCTCATAATTAATTGGAGTTATCATCAACAATCAACTATGAACAATCAACTATGAACAATGGCCAACCAAAGATGTAACTGACTGCTGAGTTAGAGAGATATTGCCGCAAACTGGACAATCAGGATCGTGGTAGGGGCGACGCTTGGCAAATTCCATGGAACTCAAGTCCATTGTCAGTAACTCGGACAAGAGGGGTTTACCAAGCCCAGTGAGTAGTTTAATTGCCTCCAGCGCTGTTAAACAAGCTAGTGTTCCGGAAACTGCACCTAAGACGCCAAAGCCACGGCGATCCCAGTTTGGTTTTTCAGGAAACAGGCAGGACAGACAAGGAGTCACACCAGGTACAATCGTGGTAAGGTAAGCTTCCATACCATTCATAGCCGCCTCTACCATCGGTTTGCGCCAGCGCACGCAAGCAGCATTTAATAAATCGCGCTCATCAAAGTTATGGGCGCAGTCGAGGGCAATGTCAGCCTGCTGTACCAGGCCATCGGCATTCTCCGGGGTGATATACTCAGCAATAGCCTCAATCTCAATATCGGGATTAATGCCTTCAAGAGTTTCCTTGGCTTTATATACCCTAGGCTTACCCACCCAATCATGAGTCATCAGAATCTGGCGATTCATATCATCAAGACGTAGTTCTCCACCCCGTACCAACAGTAACCGTCCAACCCCTGCCACTGCTAGATAGAGCGCTGCTGTGCCTCCCAGCCCTCCGACACCAGTGACTAATGCCGTTGCTGACTTGAGTTGCTGCTGTGCCTCCTCACCAAAACCAGGGAGCATGATCTGGCGACGGTAGCGTTCTAACTCGGTAGGCGTGAGGTTTAACAATTCCTATTCTCCTTCATTCAGACTGAATTTCTGTCAGCATGACTACATTATTTTTAGGTTTCTGAAACACAGCAAACAACTTTTGTTCTACACCACTTGAATTGAGTAAAACTTGATAAGCTTCCTCTAAAGCAGCCTTATACTTGCTCAGAATATCCGACTCTTCTAGATCAGGGTAGTCTTTGTTAATTTCCTTAATGGACAGAGAAAACTGCTTGAGTATGTGAAGGCGATTTACATTCAGAACCTGCTGGTCATAAGGGAGCTTAAAAAACTTAAAATACTCCTCAGCGTCTACAAGTGTATTGAATTCTTCTAAACGCAATGTCATTTGCCTTGCTCCAAAGTTTTTAGCTCTTGTTTGAGTTCGTTTAACTGACGGAAAATTTCATAAGTCTTGCCTGCAACATCCATAATTTTGTCAAAATCTGTAGGCAAGCCCTCAGCTAAATCATGAAGATCCATCTTCATTTGACCGCCCTTACTATTGAGGCGTTTAATCTTAGTTTTCAGCTCATCAATGCTGTTTTGTTCTCCTACTTGAACCATATATATATCCCTTATAAGTCAGGTCTCATTCCTAGTCCATGAACCATGTTTGCGCAGCATGGGAGTAGCGCGTACCATGAACAAAACAATTAAAGCTTGTAAACTTCTGGGTAATCCTTAGCTAACTTAATTCCAGCCTGTGTTAGTTTCTCTGCCTCAAGTGCTAATTTCTCAAGAGAATCAAAACCAAAACGATGAGCATCTCTAAGACTACGAGTTACTAGTAACAGGCGACCGCAAAAAACAAGTGCCCAGCCAAATCCTTCATGATTTACTTCAATAACCACCTGGACTACAGGACCAGTTTCCTGCTCAATACGAGATGCTATAGCACGATAGAAGAGGTCTATTCTGTTTTTAGTTGCTGGATCAACTTCCCCTTCAATCGAAATTTTTCGCCTTTCTCTGCGGTCAATAATGAAGGGTTTGAGAATTAAATCATCTGACCAATTCTTGTAGAATCCATAGGTATCCTGCGCCCGAACTTGTTTTACTAGCGCCTGGACTGAGGGAGCTTCTAAAAGTTGTATTGTGTTGGCTTCGGCAGCAGTATCATTTGAACTCATACGGTTAACTCCTCTTCAAATTCATCAAAGTTCCTTTCCTTAGGCTTTAGTGCTTTACGTAGCCATGGTGGAGGATTGCCATTGAGAGTTTCCACGAGCTTGTGGAGAAGTTCAGTAATAACTTCCTCCTCATCTTTTGATTTAATTGGAGTGACACACTTGTTAATTAAACGCGCAGCAGGGCCAGCTCCAATTGCTAAAACATAGACAATTGTACAGTCAAGTAAGGCGTTGATTTTTGGTTCAACTTTGTTCTCATTACCATCCTGTTGCAAATTACCTTTAAATTCTAGATTCTCTAGAAACTGATAACCTTCTTGATTAACTTCGTACACAGCCATATATTTAGCTGAGCCAAAATGACCGTTAACGTGAATTAAATCATTAGTAGCAAAGGCAATCTTCATTTACTATTCTCCTTGTTACTATTTGTTATTTGGTACTACTTACTGCTGACAAAAGACAGCTGACGGTCTTTAATTGTTGATTCCTCCTCCTCAAGTAATAGGTTGCCAATATCAAATAAAAGTTGCATGGTTCCCCGATAGCCAACGCAACAGCGCTGACCATTACCTAAGCGATCAAAAATAGGCATGCCTTGGCGATAGAGGGGGATACCGAGTTTTTGAGAAGCTAGCAATCCGTGAGAGTTAGTAATTAGCAAATCTGAACCGACTGCTACTTCCTCAAAGTCTCCCAAATCACCAATCACGACTGTTTCAACTGGTATTTGTTCGAGTAAAGGGGAACGTGTGGTAGTGACTGCTGAGTGAATTTCAGCTCCCATCAACTTCAGACACCAAGCAGTTGCATAGAGCAAGTCTGGCTCCAGTGCCAAGGATATCCGCTTGCGACCAAAGAAAAAGTGATTATCGAGCATTGCATCTTGCAACTGGCGGCGCTGACGCCTGTACTTTTCGGGAACCTGACGCCCACTAAGTTTAGATAATTGCAGTAAAAAATCATCCACTGCCCTCAAACCTGTTAGCTGCTGAAACACCTGGTAATTGGTATTAAAGCGCCGCTGTAAGATTTGTGCAGCACCCCGCATACTCTCCCCCAGCGCCAGGGTGAAAGTAGAACTTCCCACTTCCCAAAGTTGGGGCAGGGAAGTGCCACCAGAACTCGTGGCATTGTAAGCTTGATCAGAGAGGTGACCATCTAGAGATGTTGAAAGATCAGGCACTACTATCGGAATTAGCCCAAAAGCTTCGACAATTTCCTTCACTTCCTCCACATCTCCAGGACCAAGGGAGGAAGCAGCCAAAATAGTGACTTGATTTGGCTTAATTTCCCCTGCTCTCGGGATTTCTTCGACAATCCGTTCAACTGCAGTTGCAAAACCATCCTGTAGAGAACCCTTAAAATCGGGAGTGGAAGCATAGACTATTGGCAATCCATCCAACTCAGGATGATCAGTGCGAAAAGTCTTTAAAACCCGTTCAACGTCATCCCCTCTGGTTTCAGTTAGCGCCGTAGTCAATAAACCAATAATCTCAGGCTTGGAACTTTCCATTTGGTTAAGGATCGCCTGCTCAATGTTGTCCTCACCACCCAAAATACTGGTAACTTCACTCATCGCCGTAGTGGCTAAAGGAATCGCTTCACAGAAGTGACGCACTAAAATTACTTTGGCAAAGGCAGTGCAACCCTGCGTACCGTGGAACAAAGGCATCATGCCCCGAATTCCCAAAAAAGCCAAAGCTGCACCTAGGGGTTGGCTAAGCTTGAGGGGATTGACGCTAACCGCTTTTTTACTAGTCGTGACAGTAGCCATTTAAAACCTATCTGAAAAATCCTCTAGTGGGCGTTAATTTAACAAAATCTCTGCTTTTATAGCGCTTCTCTATCTGGTGAACTACTTTGGTTATGGGGAGTAGGGAGTGGGGAGTAGGGAGTAGGGGTAAGAAAATTGAATTTACCTGATCAATTTGAGAAATGCTATATCAGGAGTCAGGAGAGAGTAAAAAAGAGAAATCGTCTGATCAGTGATAACTTTTAATAATTAAGGTCTTGTGGATTCAAATTGCACTTTCGACTGCTTGAGAAAACTCTAACCAGAAAGGCTTGAGATAGATTGCTCTAAGGCGAATAGTTCATCAAAATCCTCTCCCCATCTCCCCCTCTCCCTCTATCTACAGAGGCAAATTAAACCTGTGACAACTGGTCTTGATCCCACGGAGCAGGTTGGCGCACTTGTTCCCACACTGGGCTATAAAGTGCCTCATCCAATTCCCGCGCCATCTCCAACATTCCAGAATATCCGGCGTAGGGATGATGCCGTTCCTGGTTAATATGAAGAAATGGAATTCTAGCTTTCAGGGCAGTATACTGGTTACGCCCCCCAGCAATTAGCATGTCAGCTTTGGTTTCTTTAATAACTTTCAGTAATATCGGGGCGTTGCCCTTTTCTAAAATGATGCCTTCTTTACCAAGAAGTTCACGAATTCGGGCTTTATCTTGTTCAGTGCTTTTCTTACTGCTAGTGGCGACAACTTCCATACCCAAGTCTTTGGCTGCAGAAATAATTGACCAACTCTTCACCCCGCCGGTATAAAGCACAACCCGCTTACCTTGTAATCGGGCACGATAGGGAGCTAATTTTTTCTCCAGGGCAGCTGTTTCCTCAGCAATTAGCTTCTCTGTGCGCTCTTGCAAGTCTGAATCACCAAGCTTCTCGGCAACATGTCGCAGGCAATTGCTAATATCTTGCATCCCATAAAATGACTCTTCGATATAAGGTATGCCGTAGCACTCCTCCATCTTTCTTGCCATACTTATTAGTGCTTTCGAGCAAATCACCACATTGAGTTTGGCACGATGAGCATAGCCAACTTCCTTGTAGCAAGCATCGCCTGTAATTTTGGAGAGGATGCGGATACCTAGCTTTTCAAATAGAGGTAACACACTCCACATCTCACCGGCGACATTATATTCACCGATCAGGTTAATATCATAAGGAGTAGTAAATTCTGGTTCAGCAGTGCCGATAACATGCTCTAATAAGGTTTCCCCAGCAATGCGATTGCCCAAGTTTTTACTGCCAATAAACCCAGGTGAGTTGACTGGGATAACGGGAATGCCAGTTCTTTTTGCCGCAGCTTTGCAGACTGCATCCAAATCATCACCAATTAAGGCAGTTACACAAGTTGAATACACAAACACCGCTGCTGGCTGATGGTGTTTGTGCAATTCTAGAATAGCTTTGTAGAGTTTTTTCTCACCGCCCATGATGATGTCATTCTCACTCAAGTCGGTGGTAAAGCCCATCTTGTAGAGATTAGAGCCAGAGGAAAGACTACCGCGACTACCCCAAGAGTTGCCAGAGCAGCCAAGTGGGCCATGAACCAGGTGAGCAGCATCAGTAATCGGCACTAAGGCGATACTTGCTCCGTCAAACCCACAACCTCCTTGAGCAGCTCCCGGCTTAGCCTGTTGCTGACAAGCTGTTTTTTTCTTGTCTCCTTCCTTAGTGTGATTGTGTTCACAGGCTGGTTCATGGAGCAACTCAGCAATTTTGCCTTGGGTGATTTTCATGGCTCAAGTTTTAATAAGATGGGCTTTTGATAAAATATCAAGTCCGGAAAAATAAGGTTTCATTCCGGGTTATTGTTGATGAGTTATTTGTTCTTGTTGTCTAAAATATGTGACTTGAAGAATCAATAACTAATCACTAATAACAAAACACGAAATGCCGGACTTGTTCGTTCAGTATAAACAGTTCAAATTCAAGTATAAGGTGCCGTTTTTTTAATAAAATTAACCAGGAACGGACAAAACCCGGTTGGTAGAGACGTTACGCACAACGCCCCTACACAGACCTAATCCAATTAGCGAACCAAGTCAAAGGAAATATCGGTTTCGCTGGGGATGTTGGTGGTGTTGTCGGCTTCTTCGAGGATTCGGTTAACAATCCAGTTGAGCAGATTGAGAGCGCCTTCATAGCCGACAGTGGAATAGCGATGCAGGTGGTGGCGATCGAAGATAGGATAGCCAATACGTACTAGTGGGATACCTGTATCACGTTCGAGGTACTTGGCGTAGGAGTTGCCGATGAGCAGATCCACTGGTTCAGTGAACAGCAGTGAGCGCATATGCCACAGATCCTTACCAATCCAGACAGTAGCATCTTTTCCTAAAGGTGTTGATGCTAGCAGTTCCTCTGCTTCTTGTTTGAACTTCTTGTTACCATTGTGTACTAACACGTGAACTGGCTCCATACCCATTTCTAGGACGAAGTTCAACAGTCCCATTACGAAGTCAGGATCACCGTAGATTGCCACACGCTTGCCGTGTACCCAAGCTTGGGAATCGGTCATGGCGTCAACTGCACGTCCCCGCTCTCTCTCTAATTCCCAGGGAATAGCTTTACCAGTTAGCTCTGAGATTGCCATCAAGAACTCATCGGTACCGCGAATTCCGAAAGGACGGTAGGTTGCAGTCTGTTGTCCCCAATCTTGCTTGATCCAAGATAAGGTCTTGGTAGTGGAGTATTTTTGCAGAGAAACCGTTGCCTGAGAATTAATCGAATCTGCTGCATCTTCTAGGGGAGTGCCACCCTGGTACATCTTGAAGTCCCCATCATTGGGTGAATCAAAGATATCAGAGTTATCGGCTAGAACTGTATGATCGACATCCATCAGAGACAGCATCCGCTTCAATACACGGATATTACCAACATAGCTGTCGAAGCCAGGAATAATATTAATCTTGCCGTTGCTGGTTGCCTTCTTCTGACCTTTGGTCAGGTTCTCCAGAATGCCCTTGAGCATACCGTCGTAACCGGTGAGATGGGAACCTACAAAGCTAGGGGTATGAGCAAAGGGAACTGGGAAATCTTCTGGGATAGAACCTTTGCCCTTGGAGGTAGTAATAAAAGCACCCAAGTCATCCCCAATTACTTCTGCCATGCAGGTGGTGCAGACAGCGATCATTTTAGGCTTGTAGAGGGCATAGGAGTTGGCTAAGCCATCAACCATGTTTGTCAGCCCACCGAAGACTGCTGCATCCTCAGTCATCGAAGAAGAAACGGCAGAAAAAGGCTCTTTATAGTGACGAGCAAGGTGAGTCCGGAAGTAAGCGACGCATCCTTGAGAACCGTGGACAAAAGGCAGAGTTCCTTCAAAACCAGAAGCAGCGTAAATTGCACCTAAAGGCTGACAAGCTTTAGCTGGGTTAACGGTTAGGGCTTCGCGAGCAAAATTCTTTTCGCGATATTCCCAAGTCTTAGTCCACTCATTAACCTTGTCAATTTCTTCAGAAGAAGGAGCTGCTTCAAATTCTCTTTTGAGCTTGAAGAGTTGTTGATAGTCTGGATCGTGGAATAGTTTGAAGTGGTCTTTGATCTTATTTACATCAGGTTGGCTCATGACTTCAATTCCTCTATGTATAGTGATCGGCTAACAGGAGTTACTTGCTTGTAGTTGTTGAGTTGCTATTAACTTAAGGTAAACAGAACTAACAACTGGGCTCAGGCTTGGTTGAGCAAATTTTGGGAACGCACTGACCTGACCTTAAAGTTCACTCCAAGTTATTAGTAAGACTAGAGAATTTAGGGAATAAAACCAGAGAAGAAAGAATGAAAATTTGTTAGTTAATTTATTGCTTAAATTCTCTCTTCTCTGCTGAATTCTTAGTTCAGAAATTCCCTGATTGGGAGAAGTATTTGGGTGAGGAGTTAGGGTTAAGTATTCAGATATATAATGCCTGTAAAGACTGAAAATTACATCACCCTGAGATCTGAGAGTCACCGATAACTTAACTACCCGAATACTTTACTTCTTCCTCGTAGCGCTTACTTCTTCCAAGGTGCGCCTACCAAACCCCAGGTTGGGCTGTTGATCGCTAAATCCATATCGCGAGCAAAGATAGCAAAGCCGTCATAGCCGTGATAAGGACCAGAATAATCCCAAGAGTGCATCTGGCGGAAGGGCAAGGACATCTTCTGGAAGGCGTACTTCTCTTTAATACCTGCAGCAACTAAATCTGGCTTCAGTTGCTTAGCAAACTCCTCGAACTCATAGCCAGTGACATCATCGTAAATTACTGTACCGTCTTTGATATAGTCAGTGGTACGCTTGTAGTCGTCGTTGTGACCGAATTCATAACCGGTACCGATTACTTCCATTCCTAATTCCTCGAAAGCTGGGACGACGTGACGGGGGCGTAAGCCACCAACCATCATCATCACTTTCTTGCCTTCTAGGCGAGGGCGGAACTTGTCAATTATTGCCTGAGCTTCAGCAGCGTACTTGGCAATAACTCTTTCTGCACCTTCTTGAATCTTTTCGTCAAATTTGGCAGCAATTGCACGCAAAGATTTAGCAATTTGGTGAGGACCAAAGAAGTTGAACTCCATCCAGGGAATACCATAGGTTTCTTCCATATGGCGGCAGATGTAGTTCATGGAACGATAGCAGTGGATCAGGTTCATCTTCACTAATGGGGTGTGAAGAACCTCATTGAAAGTGCCATCGCCGGAGAACTGGGAAACTACTCGCAAGCCCATTTCTTCAAGCAACATCCGGGAAGACCAAGCATCTCCACCGATGTTGTAGTCACCAATCATTGCTACATCGTAGGGAGTAGACTCAAATTGGATTTCCCCACTTTTGACTTTCTCTTCAGTCATTGGGAAGACCCAATCGCGCACGGTGTCGTTAGCGATGTGGTGTCCTAAAGATTGGGAAACACCACGGAAGCCTTCACAACGTACAGGTACTACTGGCTTACCAGTTTCTTTGCTGGTTTTCTTAGATACTGCCTCGATGTCATCACCAATCAGACCAACAGGGCATTCTGATTCAATTGTAATGCCAGCGTTGAGGGGGAAAAGTTCTTCGATTTCTGTGATGATCTTGGTCAGCTTTTTGTCGCCGCCGAAGACGATATCCTTCTCTTGGAAATCAGAAGTAAACTGCATCGTACCAAAAGTATCAACACCAGTGGTACCAATGTAATAGTTCCGACGACCAGACCAGGAGTAATAGCCGCAGCCAATGGGACCATGGCTAATGTGAATCATGTCCTTAACAGGACCCCAAACTACACCCTTCGCACCAGCAAAGGAGCAGCCACGAGCAGTCATCACACCAGGAAGAGACTTGGTATTGGACTTAACACCGCAGTCAGATTTTCCTTCTTCATGAACGCCTAAGTGCTTCTTTCTATTTTTAGCACCTTTCTCTGGGTAGGCCTTCAGGACTTCTTCGATTATTTCTTTATGCTGTTCAACATTTGAAGATGTCATATTCTTCCTCTCATCTTGGTAGGAATTGGGGGTAGAGGGAGAGAAATATCTATCCAGCTCTGGAGCTTTCCCAACAAACCCATAACCCCCAGATTGTGTCTCGCTTTAGCTAATACCTAAGCCTCTGCTTTCATGAGTTAGACGGAGCCCCAACCCACAACAACTTGGCTTTAGGGACTAGATGAATACTGCCTAAATGTAGGGAGTAAGCTGCCCTAGTTGCCCTTAAGCTTTAGCAGCAGCTTCCTCTTGTCCTGCAGGTACACCAACATTGGTGATTTCTTTATCATCACCGAGTAGACCGAACTCTACCAACAATGCTTCTAGCTCATCCATTTCTAGAGGAGTAGGAATGCTTAGATTGGTATTGTTGACAATCTTGTTAGCTAATGCACGGTACTCATGTGCCTGAGCATTCTCGGTGTCATATTCTGCCACCGTCATCCGACGTAGTTCTGCGTGCTGAACTACGTTGTCGCGAGGTACAAAGTGGATCATTTGGGTGTTGAGACGTGCAGCCAAAGCTTCAATCAGTTCAACTTCACGGTCAACTTTACGGCTGTTGCAGATCAAACCGCCTAAGCGTACACCACCAGCGTGAGCATACTTGAGAATACCACGAGCAATGTTGTTAGCAGCGTACATCGCCATCATTTCACCAGAAACGACGATGTAGATTTCTTGAGCTTTGCCTTCCCGAATCGGCATAGCAAAACCACCGCAAACAACGTCACCTAGAACGTCATAGCTAACAAAGTCTAGGTCTTCGTAAGCACCGTTTTCTTCCAGGAAGTTGATAGCGGTGATGATACCACGACCAGCACAACCAACTCCAGGCTCTGGACCACCGGACTCAACGCATCGGATGTTGCCGTAGCCAGTTTTGAGTACTTCTTCGAGTTCTACATCTTCAATAGCACCTCTTTCAGCAGCCAAGTGCAGTACGGTGGTTTGAGCTTTGGAGTGTAGAATCAAACGAGTGGAATCAGCTTTAGGGTCGCAACCAACGATCATAATCCGTTGACCCTGCTCAGCCATAGCGGCTAAGGTGTTTTGAGATGTAGTAGATTTACCGATACCGCCTTTTCCGTAAAATGCTATTTGACGCATGGTTAGTGTTTCTCCTTAGTTTTTCGGTATTAAGACTTGTTGGGTGTTAGACTTGATATTTCGCTTAAGTGCGATCTGCTGTTGATGAAACGATGCCCTGGGAGGAGGCCCTCGTTCCACCGCCAAAGTCGGCGGCAGGTAGGAAACAGTTGGAAAATTCATATCCTTAAATTGGAAGCAATGATTTTTTCAGATTGTTGATTGTTCATAGTTCATTGTTGATTGTGGAGAGATTGTCGTGAACTATCAAACATAAACTATGAGCAATGAACTATGAGCTATAAGCCCTTAACCATGAACTATTCTTCAGACAGCCTCAACTACAAGGCTTGGTAAAACTCGGTCTCTGAGTGTCGCTTCGATCGCAATTTTGAGTGTAGCGCTGGAACTAGGACAGGAAGTGCAAGAGCCTTTAAGTTGAACTTTAACTAGGTCACCTTCGACATCGTATAGCTCTACATCTCCTCCATCCTCAGCGACGACAGGTCTTACTTCGTCATGGAGAATTTGTTGAATTAGGGAGATTTTTTGGAGGTTGGTGAGATTACTTACACCTGCTTGAGACTTAAGCGCTGTGGAAGCAGTCTGCACAGCAACTTGTCTTTGAACAACTTTTTGTTCAGCGTTGACTTCTGCCAGGATTTCATCAATATTTGCTAGACATGCACCGCAACCGCCACCAGCCTTCACATAGTATGTAACCTGTTCCGCAGTAGTGAGGTTATTTTCCCTAATTACCCGCTTAATTTTCGGTTCGCTGGTAGCAAAACAAGTGCAAACTATGGAACCATCATCATCTTCGTGGACTACTACAGGAATGCCTCGGTAATTAGCAATTGCTGCCTCGAGTGCCTCTTGACCCATTACTGAGCAGTGCATCTTTTCTTCTGGCAAACCGCCTAGGGAATCAGCAATATCTTTGTTGGTAATTTGGACTGCTTCATCTAAGGTTTTGCCCTTAATTATTTCAGTTAGAACAGAAGAAGAAGCGATCGCACTAGCACAACCAAAAGTTTGAAAACGGGCATCAATGATTCTTTCAGTGGTCTCATCAACCTTCAAATGCAGACTCAGGGCATCCCCGCAAGCAATACTACCAACTTCGCCAGTTACAACTTTTTCTCCTGAATCACTTTCTGTAATTCTGCCTTGGTTACGAGGATTATAGAAGAAATCCATTACCTGGTCTGTATATTCCCACATAAGTCTTAAGGATCGTAAATTGGTAAAGTTTTTGTTTTTTTGTCTCTTGTTATTGGTCATTCGCCCTTTGTACATTACTCATGACTAATGACCAATAGACTTCTTGATTAAGTTAGGGAAAGCTTAAGAGGGAAGGGGGAAAGGAATAAAAAATCCCTTTACCTTTGAACTTGTCCCTGTTTTCAACACAATTGCCAAAGATACTTTTACAAGTGGTCTAATGACTAATAGATAGGGCTTGTTCTTGTTCTTGGAGCCAGCCTGCTGAGTCATTGCTAAAGGGAGAGAGTTCCCTTAAGCGTTCGACGATACCGGGCATGACTGCCAGAACTTGATCAATCTCAGCTTCTGTGGTGTAACGAGAAAGGCTAAAACGGATCGAACCGTGAAGCACGGTGTAAGGTAAACCCATGGCTCGCAATACGTGAGAAGGCTCTAAAGAACCGGAGGTGCAAGCCGAACCGGAAGAGGCACAGATGCCATACTTGTTGAGGGACAGCAGGATAGCTTCACCTTCAATGTATTTGAAACCGATATTAGTGGTGTTGGGCAACCTGCGTATGGGATCACCGTTGACTTCGCATTCGGGGATGGCAGCTAGTATTCCTTGTTCCAAGCGATCGCGCAATTGCCTTTCGCGCTCCACATCTGCTAAATGTAATCTAGCAAGTTCGGCAGCTTTACCGAGGGCAATAATACCAGGAACATTCTCAGTTCCCCCTCGACGCCCTCTCTCTTGATGACCACCGATGAGAAAAGGTCTAAACCGCACTCCCCGCCGCACATACAGCGCACCAATCCCTTTGGGGGCATGAAGCTTGTGACCGGATATTGTCAGCATATCAATGGTGCTATTGTTCATGTTAAGGGGAATTTTCCCTACTGCTTGCACAGCATCAACATGGAAGATCACACCACGAGCTTTGACAATTTTGCCAATTCTCTCAATCGGGAAGATAACGCCATTCTCATTATTGGCATACATTACTGAGACGAGGGCAGTGTCATCAGTAATTGCAGCTGCCAGTTCATCGATATCCAGTAGTCCCGAGCGATTCACGGATAGATAAGTAACGTTGTAGCCCTTCTTTTCCAAGCGTTTGCAGACATTGAGTACTGCTGGATGTTCAACCTTGGTGGTGATGATGTGCCGTTTGTTGGGCTGTGCCGATAGCGCGGCATGGATAGCGGCGTTATCTCCCTCAGTACCGCAACTGGTAAAGACGATTTCTGAGACGTCGGCACCCAATAGTTCTGCTACTTGAGTTCGCGCTGCTTTGACTTTGGCACCCACTTGCCCACCAAAGGTGTGCATACTCGAAGGATTGCCGTAATAATCTCTCAGGTAGGGCAGCATCGCTTCTAGAACTGCTTCATCTACCCGTGTGGTAGCATTGTTATCAAGGTAAATTGTACTCATGCTTGCACCCCCTCGATTTGAAGATTATCAGGCTGAACTGACTGTTGCTGTTGTTGCTGATACTGACGATAGAAGTCCAAAGCCGCATTTTCAATTACGTCATAAACTTCCACTGCTTGTAGTCCAGCTTGGCGCAACTCTTCCTTAGGAGACTCACCAATCTTGGAAACGAGAACTGCTTGGCAATCAGAGATGGTTTCAATGATTTTTGCGAGGGTTCCTTCCTCACCGTAACCACTTTGGCAATAGTGGTCTATTTTGCGGTGACCAATAAAACGAGCTTTAGTCCCATCCACCTCATAAATCATGAATTCCTTGGCATGACCGAAGTGCTGGTTAACTAATCCACCACCCTTGGTAGCCACAGCAACTAGAATGCTGGAGGTGAGTTCTAAATAGGCAACTTCTTCTGTTTCTACGGATGCGGCAATCTCAGCCTTAGCTGCCTCTAGTTTAGCCCTGAACTGGTCAACACCAGAGTTAACTTCTGGACGTCGTTGGGTGTCATATTCCGCTGTAATTTGGTTGCGTTGTGAATCTGTAGTTTTGGTCTTGGCAGTTTCTACTTGTGCTTTAAAGTGTTCTATACCAGCATGCACTTCTTGGCGTTTTTTGAGGTCGTATTCTGGAGTGATTTGTAATACTTTTTCTTTAGTGAATTCTTTGCTGCGGTCTTCACCCAATAGCCCGACAGCATCTGCTCTACACTGACGGCAATGGCGCATCATCTGCATATTGCCTTCGAGACTATCTTGTAGCTCTTTGACTTCTGCTGGAGTTGGACCACGCTGACCAGTCAAGCCAAAATAGGTACCGTGTTCCGGTGCTGAAATCAGGGGCATGATGTTGTGAATAAATGCACCCTTAGAGCGAATAACTTTGTTGACCTCTTTGAGGTGTTCATTGTTAATTCCCGGAATCATCACTGAATTCACTTTGCACAGAATATTGGCTTCTCTAAGCAAATCCAATGATTCCATCTGCCGCTCATGGAGGATTCTAGCTCCTTCTTCTCCACGGTAGCGTTTGCGCTTATAGTGAACCCAAGGATAAATCTTCGCCCCGATTTTGGGGTCAACCATGTTTATGGTAAGAGTAACGTGGTCGATATTTAATTCTTTAATCCGGTCTATATAATCAGGGAGAACTAGACCATTAGTTGACAAGCAAAGTTTGAGATCAGGAGCCTGCTGAGCGATTAACTCAAAGGTACGGAAGGTTTTCTCTGGATTAGCTAGAGGATCGCCAGGACCTGCAATGCCTACTACGGTCATTTGGGGAATCTTGCCTGCGATTACCAACGCTTTATGAGCGGCTTCTTCCGGTGTTAAAACTTCACTGACAACACCTGGTCTGCTTTCATTGGCACAATCGTATTTGCGATTGCAGTAGTTGCACTGAACGTTGCAGGCTGGTGCTACAGGCGCGTGCATCCTAGCATAGTGATGGTGGGCATCTTCACTGTAGCAGGGATGTTGAGCAATGCGTTCACGCATTTTCTCGTCAATTTCTGAGGTTTTTGTGGTTGGAGAACCACAGCCGTTGGAGGCACACTTACTTGAGTTAGAAGAAGCGGATGATGCTCTGGCGTTTTGCTGGGCTATCGCTTTCGTTGTTGGGGTTACTGCTTTATGTTCTGACATCAAATTCCCTGGTGTTATTGGTGTTAGATAACTGCCTTGCGCCGTGGGGAACGCGAACGTAAGGACACTACTCAGGCCCCAGTTGGCGATCGCGTCGATACACTTACCTTACAAATCTAAGTGTGTGAAAGTTGAAGGGTGAGTGTGGTCGGCGTTATTTGATTTATAGCAGCCCTCTTCAAGCCCTACAGTTCAGCTGAAACGGATCAGGTTTATTGGACTTATTAAAGATGTACTCAAAGCTTTAAACCCAGTGCTGGTGGTTATTCAAAATTTCTTTTGGGATAGGGGTACTGGTATTTTTAGATAGGGGTACTGGTATTTCTGGGGGATAGGTACGGGTATTGTTGTACTCAACCTCAAACCAACTTGCGGCATAGGTTTGAGGTTAATTCACCTCTTGAAGTATTGAGTACAAAACCTGTACTCAAAATTCAAAAACCCACTCAATTGATTTCCAGTCAGGGTAGATTTTAGGAACCAGGAGAAACAAGGCAGTCATTTACCCTATATATACAGAGACTGATGTAGTGTTTCTAACAACTCCACTTGTTGCTTGCCCCTAATTATAGTCTGTATCTTATTTATCACTTTTAGTTTCTTAAGTTTTTTTTTATACTCTCCTAATTTTCTCTTGGTAATAGACGAGTGCGTGATTAGATCTATAGTGATTTTGGAAATTTTTGTTGTCTACTGTTATAGATGTTTTGAAAACAATTAATTCCGCGACAAAAGCAACAACTAATTTTGGTTTTAAAGCCATTGTTTTTGAGTACAAAAATACCTGTCCCCATACCCCCTAATTTTGCCCATCCTTGTAAAAAAATACCAGTACCCCTACCCCACCCAAAATTGGGAACCTTGTTCCCATCAAGGTTAAGCAGTGTTGAGTACAACTTAATTAGTCCTATCAATCGGCATCATAGAGTCTGCACTGCTGTAGCTTAAACCTTCTGATATAAGCAGGAAAAGGAGAACAAGACAAGTCACTCGGAATTGTACAATTCATGCTAAAGCCCATTTCCACTTCAGGGACTGCTCGGGCAAGTACCTTGCCGGATGCAGTGGACTTATTGATTGACGCTAAAGCGCCACTGCCGAAGGCGGATAAAAATCAACCATTTGCCCCCTGCCCTGAACCTCCTGCTTTTTCAGTTAACTCATACCAAGTAAGTTCCAATTATGCACTGAGGCAGGGAAGCTCTAAAGCAGGGAGTTCTCATAGCAATGTTGCAGCATCTTCACCTCTATTCCTATTGAGGTTAAGGGAAGCTTCTAAGCGCTCACTAGCAACTATTTATGAGTACACTCAAAATTCAGTCGCTGAAGGATTGAAGGCGCTATGGAGTGATTTCCAGATTATATTTGAGCGAGATCCAGCAGCTCGTAATTGGCTGGAGGTACTATTGTGTTACCCAGGCTTGCAAGCTTTAGTTTGGCATCGGTTTGCCCACTGGCTAAACTCAAAGCAGTTTCCGATAATTCCCCGTTTACTTTCTGCACTGGCACGGTTTTTGACAGGAATTGAAATTCATCCTGGTGCAGTCATTGGCAAGGGAGTTTTTATTGATCACGGTATGGGGGTGGTAATTGGTGAAACTGCAATCGTTGGCGACTACGCGCTAATTTACCAGGGTGTTACCCTCGGTGGTACTGGTAAAGAAAGCGGCAAGCGCCATCCCACCCTAGGCAACAATGTTGTGGTGAGTGCCGGAGTAAAGGTACTGGGAAATATCCAAATTGGCGATAACGTCCGCATTGGTGCAGGCTCAATTGTACTGCAAGACGTACCTCCGGATTGTACAGTGGTGGGCATACCTGGTCGAATTGTCCGTCGATTTGGTCAACGGCTTGATCTTCTAGAACACAGTAAACTACCAGATACTCAAGCTAGTGTGATCCAGGATCTAGTCAAACGCCTCGAAAA
>JAAHGS010000109.1 GCA_010692645.1 Symploca sp. SIO2E9 | reverse complement strand
GGCTTACTGCTGCCAGAGCTTCAATCCCCCAACTAAAAGCGGTTCAAGTTCATGTACTTCAACAAACAATCAAACGACTAGAAAAAGCGTTTGTAAGCATGTGGGAGAACTCCCACGGGTTCCCACGTTTCAAGAAGTATGGAACGATGCGGTCATTCGTCTTTCCCCAATTGGGAATGAACCCCTTAGAAAAGGGTTCAATCAAGCTTCCCAAAATAGGAAAGGTTAAGTTCCGACAATCGAGAGAGATTCCTCAAGGGGGAGAAGTTAAGCAGGCGCGAGTAGTGCGCAGGGCTTCTGGCTGGTATGTGATGTTAACGGTTCAGTGGAAAGTAGACATCCCCCAAGTGCTTCCCTATGGGGAGCCATTGGGGATAGATATGGGGATTTTAAGTTTTGTAGCGACTTCAACTGGCAAATTGTTCCCTAATCCACGACATGAGTAAAAGCCTCGAACGCAAGCTTAAATTGCTGCAACAGAGAGTTAGTAGGAAGCGTCGGGGGAGCAGGAACCAAAAGAAGGCGCAATACAAGGTAAGTAAGCTGTATGAGCGAATTGGGAATATCCGCAAAAACTACCATTGGGAATTAGCCCACAACCTTTGTGATCAGGCAGGAATGATATTTGCAGAAGACTTAAACCTAAAAGGACTAGCTAAAGGCATGTTAGCTAAACATTGCTTAGATGCTGGTTGGGGTCGGTTTCTACAAATACTCTCCCAGTGCTGTTTAAAGCGCGGTGTGTTTTTTCATAATGTTGACGCCAGAAAGACCTCTCAGATCTGTCCCAATTGTTTAGCAGAAACGGGAAAGAAAACTTTAACTGAGCGTGTCCACTCATGCAGCAATTGCGGCTATACCACAGATAGAGACGTGGCAGCTGCTCAAGTAGTCGCAATACGCGGACTTGCAGCCGTAGGGCGCGCACCGAGGCGTGTTAATTACCGATTGACGAAGTTAAACTCGGTGCTCAAGATGCTTTCGGAGGGTAAATTCATTGGAATCCCCGAGATGAAAGAATCCCCGCTCTTATAGGGCGGGGAGTGTCAAAAAACTCACTGTCGCCAATAGCCAAAAATATGTTTTTTTTGGTGAATCCGTCGCCATTAGCGGCGATTACGCCATTGTCGGGGCAACAGATGAGGACGAGAAAGGTAGAGATGCCGGTGCCGCCTATATCTTCCAACGTGATGGTGATGGCTGGCAACAGCAGACAAAACTCACCGCCGCTGATGGGCAAGAAGGTGACAATTTTGGTGTATCTGTCGCCATCAACGGCAATTACGCCATTGTTGGGGCAAAAGGTGAGGAGGAAAAAGGTATAGATGCTGGTGCCGCCTATATCTTCCAATGTCATGACCATAAATGGTCACAGCAGGCAAAACTCACTGCCGCCGATGGGCAAGAAGGTGACAATTTTGGTGTATCCGTCGCCATCAGCGGCGATTACGCCATTGTCGGGGCACATAAGGAGGATGATAAAGGTACTAATGCCGGTGCTGCCTATATCTTCCAATGTCATGACCATAAATGGTCACAGCAGCAAAAACTCACCGCCGCCGATGGGCAAGCAACTGATCAATTTGGTAAATCCGTCGCCATCAGCAGTGATTACGCCATTGTCGGGGCACATAAGGAGGACGAGAAAGGTACTAATGCCGGTACCGCCTATATCTTCCAACGTTATGACCATAACTGGCAACAGCAGCAAAAACTCACTGCTGCCGATGGGCAAGGAAATGACAATTTTGGTGTATCCGTCGCCATTAGCGGCGATTACGCCATTTTTGGGGCCTATGCTGAGGAAGACAAAGGTATAGATGCCGGTGCAGTCTATATCTTCCAACGTCATGACCATAACTGGCAACAGCAGCAAAAACTCACCGCCGCCGATGGGCAAGAAGGTGACAATTTTGGTGTATCTGTCGCCATCAGTGACGACTACGCCATTGTCGGGGCAAAAAATGAGGATGAGAAAGGTACTCATGCCGGTGCAGTCTATATTTTCCAACGTGATGGTGATAACTGGCAACAACAGGCAAAACTCACTGGTGCCGATAGGGAAGCAGATGACAAATTTGGCTTCTGTGTCGGCATCAGCGGCGATTACACCATTGTCGGGGCATATCTGGAGGATGAGAAAGCTACTCAGGCCGGTGCTGCCTATATCTTCCAACCTCCCAATCTTCTGGAGCGGCGCATCTAGCGGTTGGGGGAGGGGGTAGCTGAAACCAAAAAAAGCTTGTCGAAGAAATGCGATCACTTTTTAGGCGTTGCTCTTGGCGCGTGCGCTTTTCCGCCAAGCTCTGTGACAGCAAGAGTTTGATGATTTATTCGTTGAAATACAAGTTTTTTTGTCGCTACTTATGTTATCAAATTAACAATAGATCTCCTAGGTTATCTTGCTTGTTTTGTTATCACATAAGTCATCTTATTGTCATTAGAGCGCCTAGGTTATTACATACTTTTGTGACAATAAAGACTTAAGACCCCACCCAAACATGATCCGGGTGGGGTTTTTGTTTGTTTTCCAAGATGGTAGATGGTTTCCAACTAATCCGATTTAACCCATACAGGGGTATAATACTATGATTCTTTGCTTAACTGAAACACTTGGTGTGATAGACGGAATTTTTCCGTCTGATAAATGGTTATGTCCCTTGGAGGATCCTGTGAAGACAACGCTTTTTCTTTCAGTTTCAATTGATGGGTTCATTGCCAACAAGGAGGGCATACCTCTTTTCCCCGAAGGTGCTTGGGAAGACTGGTGCTCTTTGGTAAACGAGGCTGACAACGTAATTGCGGGGCGAAGTTCCTACGAACAATTGAAAGACGACGAAATGGCATCAGCACTGCATCCGACACATAAGATCGTACTGTCTGCGCGAGACATCGACCTAGCAGATTCCACTTGGCAGCATGCGAGCTCTCCTTCTGAGGCCTTAGTAATTGTCGAAAGCACAGGAGTTAAGGAGGCGATAATCGGGGGTGGGCGTGCTGTGGCACACTCTTTCATGCGGGAGCGACTTGTCGATGAGATCGTGATTGACCTTCAACCGGTAGCGTTCGGTGTAGGCACCCCAGTGTTCGGGGAAGTTGTGGAAACCCCTCAGCTCAAGCTTCTCAATTCACGTCCCCTCAATGACGATGCGCTTCGTCTACGTTACCAAGTCCTTCGTGACGGGAGATAACAAACGGATGAACCGGCACAGCGGTCGGGGACGCTCCGTAGCTTTGGGACGCTCATAGTTGACCGGCTCGCCGGTTATGGTGAACCTTAGGCTGAATGCTTTGCTTTCGAGATCACAAAAAGCCCGGTAGCCAGTGTGTCGCATGATTACTGCGCAACAGATGGTTCAACAGTTTCCATGCCTGATACTCCTTCTAACTGGAGTTTAGACTATCTGACCCCCTGCCATACTAAACGGTACAGTTTTACGAGAGAAACCATGACTGGAGTTTAGCTAAATCCTTACCAGCTAACACTCAGTATTCATTGTGACAATAAGGACATGACTCACTCGGTTTTCTGGAATAGTGAGATTCAGTAGATCGAAAAGTTTCGCCCTAAGCTGCGCTCAGCTTGATAAAACTAGGCTTCCTGGCGCTTATTTAAGAAAGCGATCGCCATGATCTTGCCTCGCCATATCAATACATTTGTTCTAGTTCGGACTCAACACATAATTTTTACTTATAACTAAATCCAAGATTTACTCAACTTGAATATATTCAGAAAAAAACTTTAGCTATTAGAGGAGTTCGCTGGCTAGACACTTCAGTAGCAATTCTTACCTACTTGTTGGCTGAAATTTCTGCTCTAAAAATCAAGATTAAAACCCTTTATTTAAATAGAGGTTTTTTTAGCGTCCCGGTCATCCGCTGGTTAAAAGCCTTGAAGATTCCTTAAACCTCAAAACCCTAAAAGCCAATTTCCTTGCTGCAAAGGACTTCTAGCCTTTGGCATTGTTATTTTAATTTGAATTACCTACTTAAGGCTATTTTTCTTTGAAATTCATATATTATAAGAAAGTTGAAGTATTAACCTGCTAATCTTAGACCAGTTACTCAAAGAACAATGACTTGAATCGGAACACTGGAAGCTATTTCAGTTGTAGATCTGGCCACAGGTTACACAACTTTTTGGGAGCCAACAGTATTCAGTGACTCTGGCTGCGGCTTGAGGTATTTATGGTGTTGCAATCAAGATAGCAAAAATGAAGATAATTGTCATAAAAAGCTGCCCTCTGTTCTATGATCAACAAGCAATGTGGTTGTTCTACCAGCTTGACCCCAAGAGCGTTGCTGATAATATACTTATCACTGAAAAAATTAATTCATCTTCAAATCTTGCTGCTGTCACCCTTGTCTGGAAAAAAATATTCAACACTATCCTATTGTTAGAACTATATATGCTGTCTAGGACGATAAGCCCATTCAACAAATTAATGAAGAACCCAAATTTAGTTTTTAGGTCATAGATGCTTCCAGTTGGAGCTAAGATTTAGGATTGACTAATACTCAAAATAATTCATCCAAATGAATGAGATAACTACGCGGGATTTTTTGCAAGGGATGTCTAAACCAAGAATTGTTCTTACAGCTACATTTACCAGCGAAACCCTTGAAGATTATCTGTCGTATTGGCTCAAAGAAATAGGAGTTCCTTATTCAATAGAGTTTGCTCCCTACAATCAAGTGTTTCAAGAGCTGCTAAATCCAGCCAGCCTTTTATCTACCAATCAAAATGGAGTTAATGTAATTCTGGTTAGGTTTGAAGATTGGGTAGGAAATAAGAACCGTCTCCAATTGGTAGTTGATAATGATCTCAAAATCCAAATTATTGGCGTCCGCTCACAGTACACCTTACCAAATAACTTAGAAATTGCTCACCTCAACCAGTACGAAACTGAGTATCTGTACCAAGAGATTTTTGTCGATCGCGTCTATTTAAAGCATGGAATTGTCTTCAATGAAGACGACTGTATCATCGATGTAGGAGCGAATATTGGTCTATTCACCTTATTTGCTCAGCAAAAAGCACCAAAAGGCACTATTTACTCATTTGAGCCTGCACCCCATGCCTTTGACAAGCTACAGACTAATGCCAAGCTTTACTGTCAAAATACCCATCTTTTTAATTGTGGATTAGGTGGTGAACCCAGGGAAGAAACCTTCACTTTCTACCCTCGTTCTTCAGTCTTTTCAAGTTTTGCAGCTGATACAGAGCAAGATGAAAAGGCTATTCGCTCAGTCATTATTAATATGCTTAAAGGCGATAGTTCTTTGGATGAAGAATCTTTAGAACGCCTGGCTGATGATTTTCTCAAAGATAGACTTGAGCAAGAAACTTATCAAGTTCAGCTGCGAACTCTAAGTGAAATTATCGAAGAATACAAGATTGAAAAAATCGATTTACTGAAACTAGATGCTGAAAAAAGCGAATTAGCAATCCTCCAAGGAATTAAGGACCATCACTGGTCACTGATTAAACAGATAGTCATGGAGGTGCATGACCCTGAAGGTAGTACACTGAAGCAAGTCATGAGTTTGCTTGAAGACAAAGGCTTTAAATTTGTTGTGGATGAAGAGTCTTTGCTGCAGGGTTCAGGACTCTTTAATATCTACGCTACTCGCCTCAACCAAAAGCACAGCCCACAATCACAGCAATTGGGACAAAAGGCAACTCAAATAGAGCAAACCGTTAGAGATTTTGGTAGTGCCTTGAAAACTGCACGGGCGCGCTCGCTAAATCCCTATTTAGTCTGTATTTGTCCTCCCTCTCCGGCTGATCAGAGTTCAGGCAGCATCTTACATGAGAGGATGCAAGAACTGTTAGCAGCTGAACTCCAGAATGTCAGTGGTATGTACTTGATCAAAAGTCAAGAATTGACCAGTACCTACCCAGTAGAAGATTACTACGAACCCTATGGTGACGAATTAGGACACATTCCCTACACGCCAACCTTTTTCTGCGCCTTGGGGACGATGCTGGCTCGGAAAATTTTGGCTTTGCAAAGCTCTCCCTACAAAGTAATTGCTCTTGACTGCGACCAGACTTTATGGAGTGGTGTTTGTGGGGAGGATGGAGCCACAGGAGTGAGAATTTCTCCACCATTGCGATCGCTACAGGAATTTATCGTCGCACAACAAAGATCAGGAAAGTTAATTTGTTTGTGTAGTAAGAATCAGGAAGAGGATGTATTTGCCGTCTTTGAGCAAAATCCAGATATGATACTTAAGCGTCATCATCTTGTCAATTGGCGCATTAACTGGAAACCGAAATCGGAGAATTTGAAGTCTTTAGCTGCTGAATTGCAAGTGGGTTTAGATAGCTTTATTTTCATTGATGATAACCCAGTTGAGTGTGCTGAAGTTAGGGCAAACTGTCCAGAAATTCTGACTCTGCAACTTCCCCAAGAGTGTGAACTCAACCCTCAATATTTAGAGCATATTTGGGCGTTCGACCAACTCCAAATTACTCAAGAAGACCAACAAAGAACCAATCTCTATCAGCAAAATATCCAGCGTCAGCGTTTACAACAGGATTCTCTTTCCTTTAGTGATTTCCTAGCGCAACTGAACTTAGAAATTCAGATTTCCCCAATGCAAAGGGAGCAGCTTTCACGGGTTGCTCAACTTACCAAACGCACTAATCAATTTAACCTCTCAACAATCCGACGTTCTGAGATAGAAATTCAACAGCTTTGTAATTCAGGAAAATTCGATTGTCTGGTGGTCAAAGTAAAGGACCGCTTTGGAGATTATGGTTTAGTGGGTTTGTTGTTATTTGAAACTCGAGAAAATGCCCTACTTATAGATACATTTTTGCTTAGTTGTCGGGTACTAGGTCGCGGTGTAGAACATAAAATGCTAGCCCATCTGGGAACTATTGCTCAAGAAAAGGGATTAGAACGAGTTGAGCTATTCTATAAACCTACTCAGAAGAATCAACCAATCTGGAATTTTCTGACTAGTATTGGTAGACAATTTCAGCAGGAAAAAGAGGATGGTTGGTTATTTGAGTTTCCATCTGACACCGCAGCTACAAGCAAGTTCATACCTATAACTGAAGCTCAAAATGCTAATCAAACTTTAGTAGAAAAAGCTGCTCCTGCAGATAAAAATACACTGAGTCCAGCAAGTAGAGTTTTTGATGCAGACTTCTTTGAACACATTGCTCGGAACTTATACAGTCCAGAACTTATTCTTAAAGAAATTAACTCTCAACAACAGCGTCAACGTCCTGAATTAGGTAGAGAATTTATTGCCCCGAATACTCCTATAGAGAAGGCGATCGCATCTCTATTTGCAGAAGTCCTCAAGCTGGACAAAGTGGGTATTGAGGATGACTTTTTTGAACTGGGTGGTGATTCTATTCGGGGCGCGATTTTAATTAATAAACTGCAAGCCCAATTAAATGAAATTATTCATTTTGTTGTCTTATTTGATACTAAAACAGTTACTAAACTAGCAGCTTATATAGAAGAAAACTATCCACAAGCGGCAGCCAAACTGCTTGGGAAAGAAATAACTACAATTATTGATTCACCACAACAGCGAATCGATGAAGCTAAAGTTTTGCAAATGCGCAGGCTGATTCCCCCCCTTGCTCCGCCAATAGATGACGACGTAGCCAAAAATCCGACAGCTATTTTTATCCTCTCGCCTCATCGCAGCGGTTCTACCTTACTGCGAGTTATTTTGGCAGGAAATCCGCAGTTGTTCGCGCCTCCCGAATTGGAACTGCTCAGGTTTAATACCCTTGGGGAACGACAAGCAGCATTCTCTGGGCGTTACAATTTCTGGATGGAAGGTACAATTCGCACCATCATGCAAATTCGGGGGTGTAGCTCAGAAGAAGCGATCGCCCTAATGGAAGAATTAGTAGGGAAAAATCTCACCACCAAGCAATTCTACCAACTTATACAGCAATGGCTGGCAGAGAAAATCTTAGTAGACAAAACTCCCTCCTACTCCATAGATTTAGAAACTCTCAAACGGGCAGAAACAAACTTCCAAAACCCTCTCTACATCCACCTTGTGCGTCATCCCTACGGAATGATGCGCTCCTATGAGGAAGCCAGAGTAGAGCAAACCTTTCCCTATCAACATTCTTTCAGTAGACGAGAACTAGCTGAACTCGTTTGGCTGATTAGCCATCAGAATATTCTCGAATTTTTGCAACAAGTTCCCCAACAACGCCAGTACCAAGTAAAATTTGAAGACCTTGTTAGTCAGCCAGAGACTACTGTTGAAGAATTATGCCAGTTTTTAGGGGTGGAATTTCATCCCGAGATGCTGCAACCCTATAAAGAGAAAAAGCAACGCATGACCGATGGGGTCTATGCTCAGTCGAGAATGATTGGGGATGTGAAATTCCACGAACATCAGGGCATTAATCCTAACACCGCAAATAGTTGGAAGCAGTACTACACCACTGACTTTTTAGGCGATGTAGCTTGGCAGTTAGCAGAGTCTTTGGGATATCCAAGAAATAACGGTGCTATTGAGAAAGTGAGTAGGGGTAATCAAACACAATCTCAGACATTCCCACTTTCTTTTGCCCAACAACGATTATGGGTTTTAGCGCAAATAGAGCCGGACAGCCCTTTTTACAATATGTTTAAAGCTGTTCGTCTCAATGGGCATGTAGATATAGAAATTTTAGAACGCACACTCAACGAGATTATCCGACGGCACGAAATTCTCCGCACCACTTTTCGTGCAGTAGAGGGCGCTGCTGTACAAGTAATTGCTCCCCACGCCACGATCAAACCCTCGGTTATAGACTTGCGAGAATACTCAGGGCAAGCACAGTCAGAACAATTGCAACTCCTAGCAACCAAGGATCAATTGCAACCATTTGACCTCACGGCAGGGCTATTGCTGCGAGTCACTCTCGTGCAACTACAGTCAGAGTCATCTGCTTTGTTATTAACCATGCACCATATCATCGGTGATGGTTGGTCAATGGGTGTATTCATCAAAGAATTGTCCAGTTTGTATCAGGCTTTCTTAGTTGGTGAACCTTCTCCCCTTCCACCATTACCGATTCAATACGCGGATTTCACAATTTGGCAACGCCAATGGTTGCAAGGAAAAGCACAACAAACCCAAGTCAATTACTGGCAGCAACAATTAACAGAGGCACCACCTCTTTTGGAACTGCCTACAGACAGGCCACGCCCTTCTGTGCAAACCTTCCGTGGTTGGTGTTTTTCCTTCCAGCTAGATGCCAAACTAACGGCATCCCTGAAAGAACTAAGCCACAAGTCGGGAACTACCCTGTTTATGACTTTGATGGCGGCTTATGTAACTTTACTATTCCGTTATAGTGGTCAGTCAGATATTCTACTAGGAACGCCAATCGCTAGTCGCAATCATCAAGATATAGAGGGGTTAATTGGCTTTTTTGTCAATACCTTGGTGATGCGAACTCGGCTAGAAGACAATCCCAGTTTCTCAAAACTACTGATGCAAGTGCGTTCGACCTGCCTGAATGCTTATGCCAACCAAGACGTTCCTTTTGAACAGATTGTCGAAGCCTTGCAAATAGAGCGCAGTCTCAGCCACAGCCCTCTATTCCAGGTTATGTTTGCCTTGCAAAATGCTTCGATGGAGCAGTTAGAAACAACTGAGTTAGAGATTACTCCTCTACACTTAGATAATGTCAATGCCAAGTTTGACCTCACATTACAAATGTGGGAAACAGACACAGACCAAGGGAACTGCCTACAAGGATTTTGGCAATATAATACTGACTTGTTTGATCAAGACAGAATCCTTCGCATGACTGGTCATTTTCAGACCTTATTAACAGCAATTGTTGCTAACCCTGAAGAATCAATAGGGACATTGCCCTTGCTAACTGAGCGCGAACGTCATCAATTGCTCGTGGAATGGAATGATACTCATATACCATACCCCGATACAAAGTGTATCCATCAGTTATTCGAGGAACAGGTAGAACAAAACCCTAATGCGATCGCTTTAGTGTATGAGAATGAATCTCTGACATACCGGGAATTAAACGAACGTGCCAATCAACTGGCGCACTATCTGAAAACCTTGGGAGTTGGGACAGAAGTATTAGTGGGGATTTGCCTGGAGCGATCGCTACAGATGATTATCGCCATGCTGGCAATTCTCAAAGCAGGTGGTGCTTATGTTCCTCTAGACTCCAGCTATCCTCAAGAACGTTTGGCTTATATGCTGAATGATTCTCTCTTATCCATATTGTTAACTCAAGAACAGTTAATAGCGCAGCTCCCAGAAACCAAGGCTCAAGTTGTATGTTTGGATACTGACTGGGAAAAAATAATTAGCAAATATAGCCAGGAAAATCCCATTACTGAAGCATCAAATCATAACCTGGCTTATGTAATTTATACCTCTGGTTCTACAGGTCAACCTAAAGGTGTGAGCATTGTTCATCAAGGTGTTGTTCGATTAGTCACACACACCAACTATGTAAATTTGGCGCTGAACGAAGTATTGCTACAAGTTGCTTCTCTATCTTTCGATGCTGCTACCTTTGAAATTTGGGGAGCCTTACTAAACGGTGGAAAATTAGTCCTATTTCCCTCTAATACACCATCGTTAGATGAATTAGGACAAGTGATTAAGCAATACCAAGTTACCACTCTTTGGCTAACTGCGGGTCTATTTCATTTAATGGTAGATGAAAAGATTGATGCCTTAAAACCATTACGTCAACTATTAGCAGGTGGTGATGTTTTATCAGTTCCCCACGTTCATAAATTTCTCCAAACTGTAGGTAATTGCCAACTGATTAATGGTTACGGCCCTACAGAAAATACGACTTTTACTTGCTGTTATCAAATCCCAACTTCACTCAGTCTAGATGTTTCCGTTCCCATTGGGAGACCCATTGCTAACACGCAAATCTATATTCTTGATCGTCACCTCCAACCTGTGCCAATTGGCATTCCTGGTGAACTATGTATTGGAGGTGATGGTTTAGCCAGAGGTTATCTCAATCGCCCCGATTTAACTGAAGAAAAGTTTATTTCCAATTCCATTCCTGAAACTCAATTAACCTCTAGCCAAAAGCTGTATAAAACAGGAGACTTAGCTCGTTACTTACCGGATGGAAATATTGAGTTTATTGGTCGTATTGACAACCAAGTGAAAATCCGTGGCTTTCGGATTGAACTTGCAGAAATAGAGGTGGTTATAACTCAACATCCCCAAGTACGCGATGCCGTTGTCATTGCGAGGGAAGACAAGCAGGGTATTAAAAGTTTGGCAGCTTATGTTGTTTCAGAAGGAAAACAGCCAAGCAGTAAGGAGTTGCGATCGTTCCTTAAGGACAAGCTTCCTGACTATATGATACCTGCATCCTTCACAGTTCTAGAAGCTTTGCAGATTACGCCCAATGGTAAAGTAAACCGCCAGGCTTTACCAATACCAGAGTTAGAGTTCAATGATTTGACTGACCTTGTCTCTCCCCGCACCCATGCTGAAAAAGTTTTGCTAGAAATTTGGCAAGATATTTTACGACTAAAAAAAGTTTGTATTCACGATAACTTCTTTGAATTAGGTGGGGATTCGATTATTGGAATTCAAATTATTGCCAGAGCCAATCAAGCGGGATTGGAATTAACTCCCAAACAACTATTTGCCCATCAAACTATCGCCGAATTAGCCGCAGTGGCAGGCACGACCAGGGTAGTGCAAAGAGAACAAGGATTAGTCACAGGTGCAGTTCCTTTTACTCCAATTCAACAGTGGTTTTTTGAGCAGAACTTAGCCCAAAGCCACCATTTTAACCAGTCATTTCTGCTATCTGTACCCTCCGACTTCAAGCCAGAAATATTGGAGCAAGTATGGCAGCAATTGCTGTTACATCATGATGCCCTACGTTTGCGATTTACACAAATTGACGACAGTTGGCAACAAATTCACTCAGCCCCAAGCGATCGCTTTACTGTCTCCCAAATAGATTTATCCACCCTCTCAGAGATTGAACAACAAGCAGAGATTGAAGCCACCGCCACTTCCTTACAGGGGAGTTTGAATCTAGCAGAAAATCTTGTACAAGTTGCCTTTTTTAGTTTAGGGGTTGACAAAAGGGCACGCTTACTGATATGGATGCACCACTTGTTAATTGACGGTGTTTCCTGGCGAATTTTGTTAGAAGATTTGCAGACAGCTTACCAGCAAATCATTCAAGGCAAAATAGTTCAACTTCCTGCCAAAACCACCTCTTTCCAAGATTGGGCACAATATCTGGTAAAATACGCCCAATCCGAGCTAGTAAAATCTGAATTGCCTTATTGGTTGAGAGCATCTGATACTTCAATTTCCCCCATCCCAGTAGACTATAAAGGAGGAGAAAATACTGTCGCATCTGCTAGTACAGTGTCAGTGTCTTTAGATGAATCACAAACTAGGGCACTCCTGCAAGATGTACCAAAAGCTTATCAAACTCAGATTAATGATGTTTTGCTAACTGCCTTAGTACTGGTTTTGAGCAAATGGACTAATTCTAAGTCTGTGCTGTTCAACTTAGAAGGTCATGGGCGGGAAAATATTGTTGATGGTGTAGACTTATCGCGTACTGTTGGCTGGTTTACGACAATCTTTCCAGTCATTTTAAAGGTTGCAGCAATAGATCTAGACGATATCGGGGATACTTTAAAATCCATTAAAGAACAATTACGGGCAATTCCCAACAAAGGTATTGGCTACGGCTTATTGCGCTACCTGAGTCTAGATACAGAAATCTCTACTCAACTACAGAAACTTCCGCAAGCACAGATTAGCTTTAATTATCTTGGTCAATTTAGTCAAATTCTGAATCAGGCTTCTATGATGCAACTAGCTAGTGAATCCAGCGGACAAAACCACAGTTTAGATGGTCAACGCCCTCATTTGCTGAATATTAACGCCATTATTACCAACGAACAGTTGCAAATAGATTGGAAATACAGCACCAATGTCCATCAATCCAGAACCATTGAAAAGATTGCCCAAGAATTTATCGAAACACTCCAAAATATAATTGTTCATTGTTCAACTCCTGAAAACAGGGGTTATACTCCTACAGATTTCCCATTGGTACAACTTAACCAACTGGAACTCGATCAATTATTAGAAAATTTATGAAATCAGCACTTAACAAAATGAACAAAGAAAATATTGAAGATATTTATCCCTTATCTCCCCTGCAACAAGGGATGCTATTCCATAGTTTGTATGCTCCTGACTCAGGCGTATATTTCACCCAAGTCATTTGGTCTTTAACAGGAAATTTGGATGTACCTACCTTTGAACAAGCTTGGCAGAAAACAGTAGAAAGGCATTCTATTTTTCGCACAGCTTTTGTTGGGGAGTCTTTGAGCCAGCCAGTGCAAATAGTGTATCGACAAATAAACGTTACCGTCGAAACCTATAACTGGCAAGAGCTATCTGCACAAGAGCAGGAACAACAATTAAAGGTTTTCTTGGATTATGAGCGTCAAAACGGCTTCAAACTGTCTCAAGCTCCCTTGATGCGCCTATCTCTGATTCAATTAGACCAGAATAATTATAAATTTGTTTGGAGTCATCATCATTTATTACTGGATGGCTGGTCATTGCCTTTAGTTCTCAAAGACCTATTGGACTTTTATCAAGTAATTGACCATGGTAAAACTTTCCCAAAAGAACCAGCTATCAGCTACCGCAACTATATTGCTTGGCTACAGCAACAAAATCAAGAACCCTCTGAAAAATTCTGGAGACAAAAACTCAAAGGCTTTACCACACCCACTCCTTTAACAGTGGGTAAACTGCTAATAAATCCAGAAACTAGCAACATCAATTTTAAAGAACAACAACTTCAATTAACAGAGTCAACAACAGCCGCACTCCAGTCTTTTGCACGACAACATCGCTTGACGCTCAATAACTTGGTACAAGCAACCTGGGGATTGTTGCTTTCTCGTTACAGCCAAGAAACAGATGTCGTTTTTGGTGCTACTGTATCTGGTCGTCCCCCATCTATTGTTGGCATAGAATCGATGGTGGGGCTATTTATCAATACTTTACCAATGCGAATTAAAGTTTCAGCAGATACCCCAGTGCTGGCTTTGTTAAAGGATTTACAGCTACAGCAAATAGAGTCTGAGCAATACTCCTATAGTTCATTGATAGAAATTCAGGGCTGGAGTGATGTGCCCAGAGGTACATCCTTATTTGAGAGTATTGTTGTCTTTGAGAATTTGCCAGTTGATACTGTACTCGAATCACACAATTGTAGTTTCAACCTAGGCAATCGTCGGAGCTTTGAACAAACTAATTATCCGTTAACAGTAGTTGTTGTCCCTCGTCAGCAATTGCTGGTGAGGATTAGCTACGATACTAGCCGATTTGATGATGGGATTATTACTCGGATGTTGGGGCATTTCCAAACCTTGCTGGAAGGAATTATCGCTAACCCACAGCAGCAAATTTGGCAATTACCTCTGCTCACAGAAACTGAGAAACAGCAGTTATTAGTTGATTGGAACAGTACTCAAACAGATTATCCATCTGAGCAATGTATTCATCAGTTATTTGAGAAACAGGTAGAACGAACACCTGATGCCGTTGCCGTAGTGTTTCAACAGCAACAACTAACTTATGCTCAATTAAATAGTCGTGCTAATCAATTAGCCCATTATCTGCTTCAAAATCATCAGATTAAACCTGATACTCTGATCGGGATTTGTGTTGAACGTTCTGTAGAGATGATAGTAGGAATACTGGGAATTCTCAAAGCAGGAGGAGCTTATGTGCCCCTTGACCCAGATTATCCCAGTGAACGTTTAAGATTCATGGTTGAAGACTCTCAGCTGTCGGTGCTGTTAACCCAACAGCAATTTGTAGAGTCTGTTGCCAACCATCAGGCGCAAGTCATCTGTTTAGACACTGACTGGGAAACTATTGCTGAACATAGCCAGACTAATCTGGAAAATACTGTAACAGCCAATAACCTTGCCTACGTCATCTACACATCCGGTTCCACAGGTAAACCGAAAGGTGTTTTAGTCAACCACTCCAACGTAGTTCGTCTGTTTGCCGCTACAGATGCCTGGTATCACTTCAACTCTCAAGATGTATGGACACTATTCCACTCCTACGCCTTTGACTTTTCCGTATGGGAAATGTGGGGCGCATTACTTTATGGAGGAAAACTGGTAGTAATACCTTATTTAGTCACTCGTTCCCCAGAATCTTTTCATCAGTTACTCTCTCAAGAAAAAGTCACAATTCTCAATCAAACCCCTTCGGCATTCCGCCAGCTAATTCAAGCCGAAGAGTCAATAACAACTAAAAACAATTTGGACTTGCGTCTGGTGATTTTTGGAGGAGAAGCCTTAGAACTCAACAGTTTGCGACCTTGGTTTGAACGACACGAAGACCAAAAGCCCCAGTTAGTGAACATGTATGGAATAACTGAAACCACCGTACACGTTACCTATCGTCCCTTAAGTTTAGCCGATTTGGAGGGGGCAGCCAGTGTGATTGGTCGCCCCATTCGAGATTTACAAATGTATGTACTCGATGAACATTTACAGCCAGTGCCCATCGGAGTGCCTGGGGAAATGTACGTCGGGGGTGCAGGAGTAACCCGTGGTTATCTCAATCGTAGTCAACTGACGGCACAAAGGTTTATCTCTAGCCCCTTTAGCGACTCAAAACTCTATAAAACAGGGGATTTAGCCCGGTATCTAGCCAACGGCGAGTTGGAATATTTAGGAAGAATCGACAATCAAGTTAAGATTCGGGGCTTCCGGATTGAGTTGGGCGAAATAGAGGCACTGCTGGCGGAACATCCCCAGGTTTGGGAAAGCGTGGTGATGATGCGAGAGGATGAACCAGGGGATAAGCGTCTAGTGGCTTACGCCGTACCCCAGTCAAACTCATCGCCCACCGCCGCGCAACTGCGGCAATTCCTGGAAGCGAAACTACCAGCCTACATGGTACCCAATGCTTTCGTCATTCTTGAAAGTTTACCGTTAACTGCTAATGGCAAAATCAACCGCCGCGCATTACCTGTACCGGATTTAGATAGCGATCGCCAAGAGCAATATGTTGCCCCCCGAACTCCCACTGAGGAAATGCTAGCTCAAATTTGGGGGCAAGTGCTCAAAGTCGAACAAGTCAGCGTTGAGGATAATTTCTTTGAATTGGGGGGACATTCTTTACTCGCCACCCAATTGGTTTCACGGATTCGTGATACTTTCCAACTGGAACTTCCCTTACGGGAATTATTCAGCTCGGCGACAGTCAGCCAATTAGCCAATTCTATTGAAAAGTTGAAGCAGCAAAATTCAGAACTCACAGTTCCACCAATCTTACCCAGGATAAAAAAACGCGGTAACAGGATCTGAATTGGCACAATTGCTCAGGCTTCTATAGCAACAAAGTTTAAGCCTAACCCTTACTTCTATTTGACTAAGAATTACTTTGATTCAGGAGTATAAAAAAGATGAATACTGAAGAATTACCCCTCTCTTATGCTCAACAGCGTTTATGGTTCTTAGACCAACTACAACCGAACAGTGCCTTTTACAATATCACCATCACTTGGCGTCTAGAAGGAACACTCAATCAAACTGCCTTAGAACGAAGCTTACAAGACATTATTCAACGTCATGAAATCTTACGCACTAACTTCATCACTGTTGAGGGGCAAGCAATTCAAATCATTCATGAAGAAATAAATTGGACAATATCAGTTGCTGACTTAACCCATTTATCGAGTACTGAGCAAGAAGTTGCTGCCAAACAACTCGTGCAACAAAAAGCCCTTCAACCCTTTGACCTAGCTAATGAGTCATTAATCAGAGCTACCTTGGTTGTACTCTCTGAGAGCGAACACATCTTGTGCGTCTGTATGCACCACATTGTCAATGATGGTTGGTCAACAGGTGTGTTTATTCAAGAATTGACAACCCTATACAACGCTTATCTTCAAGGGCAGCCTTCACCTTTAACCCCATTGCCTATTCAATATGCTGATTTTGCCCTCTGGCAAAGAGATTGGTTACAAGGAGAAGTGCGGCAACAGCAACTGAATTATTGGCAAAAGCAACTGGCAGATGCACCTGATTTATTATCACTCCCTACAGATCGACCTCGAGCTTCGGTGCAGACTGTAGCTGGCGCAAATCACAGATTTGTGCTTTCTGAACAACTGACTTTACAACTGGTCAAACTGAGTCAGGAACAAGGGGTGACTTTGTTCATGACTTTATTAGCAGTCTTTGATACATTACTGTATCGCCACACGGGGCAGGAAGACATATTGGTGGGAACACCAATTGCTAATCGTAATCAGAGCCAACTGGAGCAGTTAATAGGCTTTTTTGTCAATACTTTAGTGATGCGTACCAGCCTCGAAGGCGATCCTACCTTCAGCGAACTTCTGATACAGGTTCGGAAAATAGCAACGGAAGCATATACGCATCAGGACTTGCCCTTTGAAATGTTAGTGGAGGCATTACAACCTGAGAGAGACTTAAGTTTCACACCTCTGTTTCAGGTAATGTTTGCCCTGGATGATAATTCCTTGCATTCTGTGGAATTAACTGGGTTAAAGGTTAATCCAATTCCCATAGAATGGGAGACAGCTAAGTTTGATTTGACTTTGTCAATGGAGAATACGCCTAGCGGACTGATAGGGCTATGGGAATATAATACTGACCTGTTTGATAGCAGTACTATCGAACGAATGACGAATCATTGGGTAACCTTACTAGAAGGAATTGTTGTTAATCCCCAAGCACGAATTTCTCAATTGCCTTTGTTGACAAAAGGAGAACAACAGCAGCTATTAATTGATTGGAATGATACGGCAAAAACATTCCAAGAAATGGCTGTAGAAGCATTGCAGACAACATCTCTACAACCGAATCAATGTATTCATCAGTTATTTGAAGAACGGGTTGAACAGACTCCTGATGCAGTCGCCGTCATCTTTGAAAAGCAACAACTGACTTACCGTGAATTGAATTGTCGTGCTAACCAATTAGCCCATTACTTACGCTCATTAGGTGTAGTTACCGATACGCTGGTAGGGTTATGTGTGGAACGTTCCTTAGAGATGATTGTGGGCATCTTGGGAATTCTTAAAGCAGGTGGAGCTTATGTCCCTCTTGATCCAGCCTATCCACAAGAGCGATTCACTTATATCCTTGAAGATGCTAAGCTGATCACTCTACTAACCCAAGAAGCACTACTTATTCGACTGCCCAATCTAGTTGGAAAGGTAATTTGTTTAGATCGAGATTGGTCAGTCATTGCTGAACACATTACCACCAACCCAATTACAGCAGTTCAACCCCATAACCTGTCCTACATTATTTACACCTCTGGTTCGACTGGTACACCCAAAGGGGTAATGATTGAACATCGATCACTGGTCAATTTTGCTCTAGCTGCTAACCAAGAATACGGCTTCACCTCAAGCGATAAAATTCTACAATTTTCTTCTATCTGCTTTGATTTATCTGTTGAGGAGATATTTCCCTGTCTTCTAGTCGGTGCAACATTAGTCCTACGAACTGAAGAAATGCTGAACTCCAGTCAGGAGTTTTGGCGACTTTGTCAGGAATGGCAATTAACAATTATCAGCCTTCCTACTGCCTATTGGCATCAGTTAGTTTCTGAACTCTCTCCCCAAGACTCCCGAATTTATCAGGATTTAAGAATAGTCATTATTGGTGGAGAAGAAGCTCAATTAGAAAAGGTGAAACTTTGGCAAAGTAGTGTTGCCCATTTCCCTAATCCACCGCAACTCTATAATGGTTACGGACCAACAGAAGCAACTGTTGCAGCGACTCTATACCAATTTGATTCAGTTGCTAATGATGTTTTAATTGGGCGTCCTTTAAGTAATGTAGAGCTCTACATCCTAGACAAAAATCAGCAACCAGTTCCAGTAGGAGTAGCAGGAGAATTACATATAGGGGGCGCAGGATTAGCAAGAGGCTACCTCAACCGCCCAGATTTAACCAATGAGAAATTTATCGCCAACCCCTTTCAAAATTCAAAATTCAAAATTCAAAATTCAAAATTATATAAGACAGGGGATTTAGTTCGTTATTTACCTGATGGCAACATAGAATATCTAGGAAGAATAGATAATCAAGTAAAAATACGGGGCTTCAGAATAGAATTAGGGGAAATAGAAGCCGTATTAGGGCAACAGGAAGCAGTCAAATCCTTGTGTGTAATAGTGCGCGAAGATGTTGCGGGAGAGAAACGCATCGTAGCGTACATCGTGCCACAACCAGGGCAGCCCCTCAACCTCAGCGAAATAAGGCAAATCCTAAAAACCAAATTGCCAGAATATATGATTCCTAGTGCATTTGTAGAGCTAGAATCATTGCCCCTAACAACCAATGGCAAAGTAGATCGTCGCGCCTTACCCGCACCGGATGTAAGTGGAGAATCTGAGACCTATATTGCCCCAACAACTCCCACAGAAGAAATCTTAGCCCAAATCTGGAGTCAAGTACTGCAACTAGAGCAAGTAGGAATTGAAGACAACTTCTTTGAAATAGGAGGACACTCCCTACTAGCAACCCAACTAGTATCAAGGATTCGCAGCAGTTTGAAAGTAGAACTGCCCTTGCGTCAATTATTTGCCACTCCCACAGTAGTCGAGTTAGCACAAAAAATCGAGCAGTTACAGCAACAAAGCAAGCAACTGACAGCTCCACCCATCCTACCCAGGGCAAAGGATGCACAAATACCCCTATCCTATGCTCAACAGCGTTTATGGTTTTTAGAGCAATTCCAGCCCAACAGTGCCCTCTACAACATCCCCATAACTTTACGTCTAGAAGGAAAACTAAATATAGCCGCCCTAGAACAAAGCCTAAAAGAAATAATAACTCGCCACGAAGCCTTAGCCACCAACTTCATCACCGTCGAGGGAGAACCAAGCCAAATAATTCCCAATCAAAGGAATTGGAAGCTATCAGTAATTAACCTCCAGCACTTATCAACAAGCGAACAAGAAATAGCAGCACAAAAACTAGCCCAACAACAAGCAACTCACTCCTTTGAACTAGCCAGAGAAGCCTTAATCAAAGCCAGATTAGTGATACTAAATGAGCAAAAATACTGGTTATTAATATGTATGCATCACATCGTCAGTGATGGCTGGTCAATGGGAGTATTGGTAAAAGAACTAGGTATCTTATATGATGCCTATTGTCAAGAAAAAGCTTCTCCCTTAACACCACTACCAATCCAATACGGCGACTTTGCCCTTTGGCAGAGAAAATGGTTGCAAGGAGAAGTACTGCAAACACAACTCGATTACTGGCAACAACAACTAGCAGGAGCACCAACCCTATTATCACTGCCGACAGACAGAGCCAGACCAGCAGCACAAAGTTTTGCCGGGGCAACAGAGGAATTTGAACTGTCGGCACAACTGAGTTCACAGCTAACAAAATTAAGCACTGAGCAAGGAGTAACCTTGTTCATGACACTATTAGCAGCATTTGAAGTCTTACTGTACCGTTACAGTGGGCAAGAAGAAATCTTAGTAGGGACACCCATAGCGAACCGCAACCGCAGTGAAATAGAAGGGTTAATCGGTTTTTTTGTAAATACCCTAGTTCTAAGGGCAGACTTATCAGGGGACCCAAGCTTTAGCCAACTACTAACTCGTGTAAGGGAAGTAGCAATGGAGGCCTATGTTCATCAAGACTTGCCCTTTGAAATGTTAGTAGAGGCATTGCAACCAGAACGTGATCTCAGCCATGCGCCGCTATTTCAAGTAATGTTTATCCTTCAGAATACCCCCGTATCTGAGGTAGAGTTAACAGGGTTGAGAGTTAGTCCAGTGAAGCTAAAAAGTGACACTGCACCCTTTGATTTGACCCTAGCCATGCAGAAGACAGACCAAGGATTAGTGGGGGTATGGGAATACAACACCGACTTATTTGAGAGCAGCACAATTGAGCGGATGATGGGTAATTTTGTCACACTGCTAGAAGCAATTGTCGCCAATCCTCAAGAGCAAATTTCCCAGTTGCCATTGCTAACAGCAGCCGAGGAAAAACAAATACTAGAAGAATGGAACGATACCGAGGCAGAATACCAAGCCTCAGAATGCCTACATCAAATATTTGAAAAACAAGTAAAACTAACTCCCCAAGCAATAGCCGTAGAATTTGAACATCA
>JAAHGS010000108.1 GCA_010692645.1 Symploca sp. SIO2E9 | reverse complement strand
AACAAGTCAGGAAAGTCTTTAGCCCAAAATCAAAACCAGCGATTCTACTCGTCTCGGCTTTAATTGTAGGTTCTTCAATGTTTTCAACCACGACACTCACAAATAGCTCCCCTAAAGGAGTTCTTTTAATAGTCAAGGTTTTAACAATTCCCTCAATTGGTCTAGAGTTCCAGAATTGATACACACGCTTTCCAATCTTGAGACGATTTCCTCCCAATAATTTATAGCCTGCTTGCTTAAGAGTTAAGGATTTGTACTTTTTTACTTTCTTAAAATTTGGTGGTCTTGCCCCCTTTTTGTGATCTTTGAAAAATCGCTGATACCCTTTCTCGATGCGCTGGCAAATGTCTTGCACAGCTTGGGAACCTACTAATTGCCAAAACAGATTACGCTTTCGGAGTTTGGCAAGGTGCGCTTGACCTACCGGAGGAAACCTCCGGATGGGTCGCACCTTATGTTTTTGAAGCTTGGCACAGCCCAAGTGTTGACCCCAGATTCGGTAGTACCGCTTGTGCAGGGCAATGGCGTGATTGTAGATCACTCCAGCGGCATTGATAGAGCGCTTGAGATATCGATTGCGCTTGTGAGCGTATAGCTTGAACTTCAAAGCCTTCATGCTGTTTATGATAGTATCTCTACAATCAAGCTTCAACCGAACAGCTAATGCGGCTTAAAAGCCTTAACGCTACATCCCACGCTTGAAAGACGTGGGATGCAGCTTACTTCTCTGTAAAAGTGAAGTTTTTGAGAGTGCAGTCTCCCTGAAAAGAAAAGTGTTACCATCGCTGTTTGCATTCTCAAACTAGTTGACGTATGTTTTGATGCTCTTGGCGAAATATTTCGTAATATAGCAAAACGGCTGAAAGCCCCCTAAATCCCCCAAAATTGGGGGACTTTGAGTCCGGGCTCCCCCAGAATTGGGGGCTGGGGGGCTTGAAGAATCTTTGTTTCATTGCCAATATTTCAAAATGTTAAATTCGCCAGCAGTATCATGTTTTACGCTAACCAATCTCTCTTTCTCACCCAAGACACTAGTTTGTTTGTAACTCACTACTTCTGTTTTTCTTGAAAATAGTTTTACGCACCCGACTGGCTTTAGAGCGCAAATTGGAGTAAATCTTTTTCCGAAGAGTGGTCATCGTCAAGCTTAAAATAGCTGGTAGACATAAACTCTTCTCCCAAGTACTCAATGGTGCTTCCTGAATGATTGACCAGCAAAGGGCAGATCTACGTAAACCAAGTGGATCAAACAATTTTTTGTATTTTTCACCCCCATAACGTTGGAAGAGTTCTTCCTTAGAAATTTTGTGGAAAGGTTGCCAGCGGCGATGAGCAAGGCAAGCTGGTACATGAGTAAATCTACCCAATGAAACCAGTTCAAATGCTAGCACCTGGTCCATGGATGGCACAAAGCGTAGTCGAAGGGTTTGTAAAAGCACTTCCCGACGCATAATAGTGTAAATAGTATCAATCACGCCGTATTCACCAGTCTTCCAAAACCACAAAAGACGCCAGATTCTTACATGAAGTAGGGGTGAGTCCAAACGCTCTCCCTGGTATTCTCGGTAGTGAATATAGCCATCTTCATGAGTAAAGTCCTGGTAAGTACTGACACCGATGAATTGTTCGTTAGCTTCCAGAATCTCCACGCATCGGCTAGCATAATCTGACTCGAGCCAATCATCAGCACCAATCCAACGAAAATACTTACCGCACGATAATTCTAAAACCTTGTTAAAGTTATTAATCTGACCTATGTTTTCTTGGTTGCGGTGGTATCGAACCCTTGAGTCACGACGTGCATACTCCTGGCAGATTTCTGAAGTTCCATTATCGGAAGCATTGTCACTGATAACTATCTCAAAGTTTTGAAGATCCTGTGCTAACAAGGAATCAAGAAGTTGGTGCAGATATTCCTCTGTGGCGTTGTAAACTGGTAAGCCAAAGCTAAGGAGGGGTTGACTTTTCATTGTTCTTAAGTTAATTGAATTTCATAGGTGTTAGATGTAATACTTTAGGTAAGTAAGTAGACGTCAAATAAGAATGTCCACTACAAGCAATTAAAAACTATTTAAATGAATATGTCCACTAAAAATAATCAAAAATTATTTAAATATAGCTATGCTTCCATATTGGCTAATTTATTGTGCTATTTTTGTTTTCAAAAAGAAATAAATTAGTTATAAATTTTGATTTGTTCAGATTTTTTTTATAAAATCGACTCTCCCGTACATGTGGTGATCAGAAAATTTTATATATTGTAGAGAGGGTTAGGCGCGGGTCAGAATTTGTGAATTCTAGTATTGTTTTCCTATCCGCACCGTAACCCACCAAAGATAATTTGTAGTCTGATATACAGTTTTTCCCAAGATTTCTGGAGAGCCTATCTTTAGCTTTCTGATCTCAAATCTTTCAAACCTTTGTTTCCGAACCACTTAGTTGAGTCTGAGATGATTCCGGCATGATATACCCAACTGCTTTGTTAACAAAAGTTGGCAAGAAACTAGTCCGTTGATTTTGTTGGAAAACTGTTTGCAGTTTCTGTCTAATACTATCGAGATTTAATGATTGCCCAGCCCTAGTCTCTTCACTATAATCCTGCTCTTGGAAGTACTCTATTAAACTTAGACCTGCTAATCTAGTCAAATAAGCGGCGCTAACTCCCTGCAAAGTTCCACCAGCAACGTAAGTAAAAGCATTAGTTTTGAGAATAGCGCCAATTGCTTGAGTCGAAAGCTCCACTAAACCTAGCTTTACCATTAAACTGCCTAGGGTTTTAGCGGCGGCTTGAGCCTGGGAAAGAGAAAATTTTCGCTTATAAATACTGCCAAGCTCTATAACTAACTGGGAACTAATTGCAGCTGTTGCCAGTAAATCTAGCACTGGCACTGGATTAGCGAAAGCAGCAGCCGCAGCAATCCACTGATACTGTTCAATCACTGGTAGGGCACGATTACGTCTAGCTTGATTCAATGCCCTCTGGGCAGAGGTTCCTAGCACTGCCGCAGCTCTGATTGTACTTGCCCAGATTAATTGTTGCCCTTCTTGAGTAAGAATTTGACTTAACTGATTAGTGAGTACTGCCAAATCTGGTTGTTGGGGTTCCATCCATTCGTTTACTGAACCATCTGTCTGATGCTGGCGCACTTTCACTGGGGCAGGAGACGATGCTACACTAATCACATCTTCTGCTTTTAATATCTCTCCGACGCGTTGCCGCAGTTGCTGTAAAATCAGCACTTTGGCTGTTGGCAAATACTGGTCTTGTTTGTTTAATATCAGTAGGATACGCTGTTTCACTGCCGCCAGTTGCTGCAATATTTGCAACTCGGTGTCAGTCAAATCTCCGGCAGTGACAAATAAAACTAAGTCTGAGCAGTTGCTGAGTTGCTCAACTTTAGCTTGGACATCGAAACCAGTATCATTAATCTCAAATAGTGCTGGTGTTTCTGTCAAACTGAGACTTTGCTGCTGGTGAGGCAACCAGTCAGATGCCAGTAATTGCCCCAGAGCAGTTTTACCACAACCTTTGCCACCAGTAATAGCTAGCTTGATTTCCTGCCTGTTTAAGTCAGTTAATAGCTGGGCAACCTGCTCTCGTAGCTGAGTAAAAATTTGCTCATCTTCAGCCTCAGCCTCCAAATGGTTGATTAGGCTTTCTGATTTAGCGATCGCTTTTTGAACTGTTTCAAGATCTAGTGGCGATGATACTGGAGCAAACTGGATCTCCTTAGGCTTTCTAGAACCGAACAACCAGAACCAACCACCAACGACAACTAATCCTAAAACCCCAAACTCACCTAATTCTACCACCTCCTCATGAATGCTCTGCAAGAGCCAGAGCAAAAACGACAAACCAACTCCCCCTACTAAAATCGGTCGTCGTAATTTAACAGGCATCTTTTCCTCCCAAGGCTACGCTCACCAACATCAAATGCACCGAAGTTTTCTTTAATGTATCTCTATGCTAGTCTTCTCTGTGTTTACCGATACTTTTTTGCTAACGTTTGCTAACAAACACATAAGTTAAGATGTTCTCTTAACCAAGGCGTATCAACCAATGCCCGAAGGAAAATCCCACGAGCACCATTTAGATCCCGGTTCATCTTCAACCCAGTCGACAAAGACTTAATTGTTCTTGAGCCACCGAGGTTTTTGACAATCTCGCCTGTCCATGACACCGTTTTTGAGGTATAGGCTTCGTTGCAGTCAATTACCAGTTTTGAGTTCTCCCAAGCTTTCCACTTAAGAAAAGTTTTGAAGTCGTAATGACTTAGAGTTAGCATCTGGCGCACTGACTTGTTTCTCAGTTTGCGTCTAGATTTCGAGACCATTTGTGACGTCTCAAATGTTGGGAGAAGGATTACATCAAAGTTATCTACTAGAAATCTAGCTGTTTTTTGATGCAGTTCTTTGACGAAATTTTTAATCTTACAACGAAGCCTTGATGCCGCTTTTTTTAGTCTCCTTTTCAGCACACTTTTGCCAAAAGATATTCTTGAAACCAACTTATCAAGACGGAAGCATAACTTCTGAATATGTAAGTTAGAATCATTACCCAGCCAGCCGTAAGATTCTTCTGACAAAAAGGTCATGAAGGTGCGAACTCCCGGATCTAAGGCAACCATCCTCCCTTGGTTCTCGGTTACAGATGGTTGCACTTTTAATGAAACAATCAGGTAATACTCGCCATAGCGTCGCGTTAACCTACCGTCGCTGAAACTTTCTGGTAGTGACTCTTTGAGTCGGCACTTGCCTAATTTTGTGTGGTAAACACCACAATCTTTTATTGCCGTTTTTGGGACAAATATTGATTGTCTCGTGTCTCTTCTGCTACGAAATCTACATTGGCGAACTTTTCCATCTTCCTTGAATCCCTTCTTTGCTGCTTTTACTGCTAAACAAGCATCTTTGATAGCAATCGATTTGATTTGAAAAGGTACAGGTTTAGACCATTCTGGCAGACTATTTAATATGCCAGATTTGATTGCCATCCAGTTTGCCTTCGTTCCCGGTTCCTGCAAATACTTGATGGTGGTGTTGTAGACATATCTACTTACACCAAACCACTGTTTTAGCAAGGCTTTTTGTTCAGGGTTTAGGAATAGACGGATCTTTCTTGAGCTTCTGGCTGTAGCTTCTGAGTCCATGCATTCGGCAACTGAATACATCAACGATGGAGAGAACATCTGTTGTGAGTTCCGTTTCCGGGCAGTAAACAGGGTTTGAGAGAACCACGATTTCTCCACCGTTTTGCTCCGCCATAAACTCAAATATTTCAAACTCAAATCGACACAATCGGTCTCGACAGGCAACAACAATTGTGAGCTTATCGCCTCGCATAAATCTGACCAGTAAGGTTTGCAGTCATGCTCTTTTAAAGTTGACTCCTGAGCCAATGTCTTTGAGGACTTGTGATCCTCGATACTGCTGTCGCATAAACTCAACTTGTCTGGCAAGGTCGTCTCGTTGTTTAGTTGAAGAGACTCGACAGTAGCAAATAATGGCAGTTCTAGTTGCACCATGGATGTAGGATTCGACGTTATCGAGCCTTTGTCGAGCCTCGTTTTTGATACTTTCGATCTTGCCTTCATCTGCATACCTTCGCAAGGTGTTTGGATTCAAACCCAGAAATTCGACCGCTTTTGGGAGTGGTACATATGCCCTACCTAAATGTTAGCATATGTTAGCTTTAGTGAGCAAATGCTTTACTGTTGATTAACCTCCCATCCCCTCATCCTGTTTAGAGTGTAGGATGCTTGAATAACAAATGTGGAAAAAATCGCTGTGCATCCTCAAAAGCCTTTACTCAACTACATCAATGGGGAGTGGTCTACCTCAAAAGCTACCGAATTTCTCGACGTAGTCAACCCAGCCACTACTTCTATTTTGTCCCTGGTTCCTCTCTCACCAAAGGACGAACTAGACACTGCCGCCACTGCTGCTGCTGCTGCCTTTGTCAACTGGCGGCGCACCCCACCGACTCAGCGAGTACAATATTTATTTAAACTCAAATCCCTCTTAGAAGACAATTTAGAAGACCTAGCCCATACCATTACCCTCGAATGCGGTAAAACCCTAGCTGAGTCCAAAGGAGAGTGGCACCGGGCAATTGAGAATGTGGAAGTTGCCTGTGGAATCCCTACTCTCATGCAGGGTTACAACCTTGAAGATATTGCCCGTGGAATTGATGAAATTATGATTCGTCAACCTGTGGGAGTGACGGCGGTAATTAGTCCCTTTAATTTCCCTGGCATGATTCCCTTCTGGTTTTTCCCTTATGCGATCGCTTGTGGCAATACTGTAATTATTAAGCCTTCTGAGAAAGTTCCCCTAACGATGCAAAAGGTTTTTGAGTTACTGGAGGCGACGGCATTACCCCAAGGTGTTATCAATCTCGTTAATGGCGCTAAAGAAGTTGTTGATGCGATTTTAGAACACCCCAGTATTCGTGCCATTAGCTTTGTAGGTTCTTCCCCTGTAGCTCATTATGTCTATAGTCAAGGTGCAGCTCATGGCAAGCGGGTGCAATGTCAAGGAGGGGCAAAAAATCCGATTATTATTCTACCGGATGCGGATCTGGAGATGACTACTCGGATTGCTGCTGATAGTGCTTTTGGCTGTGCTGGACAACGTTGTCTGGCTGCTTCTTTGGCTGTAACTGTGGCAGAGGCGCGCCATAGTTTCACAGAGGCAATTGCTTCGGCTGCACAAACTAGGGTAGTCGGCTATGGCTTAGATGAGGGAGTACAAATGGGTCCAGTCATTACTCACCAAAGCCAAGTTCGGATTGAGCAGTTAATTGAGCAAGGAACACAAGAAGGTGCACAGGTCTTGGTAGACGGACGAGGCGCGAGAATTCCTGGTTACGAACGAGGTAACTTTATTCGACCAACAGTTCTGCAAAATGTCAACCCCAAGAGTACAATTGCTCACGATGAGGTCTTTGGTCCTGTTTTAGGTCTGATGCATGTAGAGACGATTGAAGAGGCAATTGCTCTAGTCAATAGCAGTAAGTGGGGAAATATGGCTTGTTTATTCACCAGTAGTGGGGCAGCAGCACGGCAGTTTCGTTATCAGGCAGAGGCTGGTAATATCGGAATTAATATCGGCGTAGCAGCACCAATGGCATTTTTCCCCTTTAGTGGCTGGAAAGATAGCTTCTATGGAGATTTACACGGTCAAGGTAGGCAAGCAGTAGAGTTTTTTACTCAAACAAAAGTTGTGGTTGAACGTTGGCCGCAATATTGGTCACGTCAATTTTAACAAAGGGGTGTGGGAAAAGAATCAGAGTCTTTTTCTATTTCCACACCCTATACTCTCCTTAAAAATGGCGGTTTTGTAGCTCCAAAGCAAAGCCCTGGAATCCTTAATGGATGCAGGGCTTTGCTTTATTATTAATTTGGTGGCGGGAGGCGGATTTGAACCACCGACCTTCGGGTTATGCTTACCAACTACAACTTTCGTTGCCTGGAGATCCCAGTTTGTGGTCTGGACTGTCCCTTCACCCTCGACTCTAATCGTTAGGGTGCCTGCCTAACCAGTCTCTACACCTTCTCCTCATTTGGAGCTTGGCTCGGGATTACCTCGCTACAGGCTTCCCCGAATTTGACAGGTAAACGCACAGAAGTTTCCTTTTGTGCCGCCCAAATCATGATTAACTACTAAGCGCATAGTTAATCCGAACTCTGAGCCCGACGAGCTACCAGACTGCTCTATCCCGCGTTGCTCCTCCTAGTATAAGCCTAATATCTGAAAATTGACAACTAGTTTTTTAGAGCAGTAGATTTACACTCGGGTGAGCTCCATTTTGCTTGGAATTTCAATTCTCCGCGTCTGGAGCGTCTGGAGCGTTTGCTTACTCGTTCCCCCACTCTTTTTTTCGCTCACCCTTGACACTCCCACAACTGACAGCGCGTGGGATTCTTGAATCTTCGAGTTTCCTTAAAGCTACAAGACTTGCGTTAACCGTAAACACCTCGCTAGTGTTTACTTGAGACCTGTTGGCGAAGTATCTTGTTAGCAAGTCCTGCAAGAAGCCCCACGGAAAGTACCCGAAGGGTCAGCGTGGGACGGTGCGTTTAAACGCACCGAAATGAATTCGGTGCGACAGCCCCTCATGAATTGCCTGTGTCAGTGGCGCAGCCACATCAATCGTCCTCTGGTATACTTATCTCAAGTAGCAAAGCCTAAAATGCTGGCTACACGCAGTACCTAGACAACTGAAGATATGGGTTTTTACTTCGGATGTAGTTAATCAACGATGATGCCTCCTGTAAGTAAAATCTTCAAGGAAAATAGGCGAGTAGTACTAATGCTATTCAAGTGGGGCTGGACGTGTTCCCCACTATAAAACGCCCCCTGTGGGAAAAAAGGAGTACCACGAAGGAAGTTCTGGAATCCTTGCGGAGCCAGAAGCCTACACTTACAAAGAAGAGAAGTGTAGGTACGTCACTCTATGATCTAATTACCCACCCGACGATAATTGATGGATACAGTTACCTTGCTTTTGTTTATTAGTGGGTTTGTCCTCTTGGTCGTCGGCGCAGATATTCTGGTGCAAGGCGCATGTGGATTAGCTGTTGCTGCTGGTGTTTCCCAGTTAGTGATCGGACTGACCATAGTAGCTTATGGCACCAGTTCGCCTGAAATAGTTGTGGCTGTACTCTCGAGCTTGGAGGGGCAATCAGACCTAGCCGTCGGCAATGTAGTGGGAAGCAATATCTCTAATATTTTACTCATTCTCGGGTTCTCGGCGGTGATTGCACCGCTAATAGTCTCGCGACAGTTGGTGCGGTTAGAGATACCTTTGATGATTGGCATCTCGTTTCTGCTAATGCTGATGGGCATTGACGGCAAACTTGGCAAACTTGATGGGCTTATTCTCTGTGCTGGGGCAATCATTTACACTGTATTTACCATCTATCAGAGTCGCCAAGAAAATGAGCGTTCTCGCTCAGAAGCTAACCAGGAACACACAAATGCTAATTCTAGCAAAGGTTTATCGCAGAGTTTGCTTCAACTAGGGATGATTGTCATTGGCATAGTTATGTTAGTACTAGGTTCAGGTTGGCTGATTGATGGGGCAGTTGCAGTAGCAAAGATTTGGGGAGTAGGTGAGTTGATTATCGGATTAACGATAGTTGCTGTTGGTACTTCACTACCTGAACTTGCTACCTCCGTCGCTGCTACAATCCGTGGAGAGAGAGACATTGTTGTCGGCAACGCGATCGGCAGTAATATTTTCAACATTTTGCTAGTCTTGGGCATTTCTGGTCTAATTGCGCCTAATGGCGTTACAGTGCCACCACCAGCCCTACATTTCGACATCCCGGTAATGATTGCAGTAGCGATTGCTTGCCTGCCAATTTTCTTTAGCGGTTATCGGATTGCCCGTTGGGAGGGATTTCTCTTTTTGGCCTATTATATTGCCTATACGCTATATTTATTCCTTCATGCTACTGAACACAATGCCCTAGCTGCTTTTAGCAAGATCATGCTTACCTTTGTAATGCCCTTAACAGTGATCACGCTTGTAATTGTGGCATTCCGCGCCTTTAAGAATAACAATGGTCATTGAGGTTGAAATCCTCTGTCAAAAGCAGCTATCCTACTTTAGGATCAAGGGGGTGAGCATAGCTTACCGAGATTGCTTGGGGATTGGGTCTGGGAAATTAGAGAAATGGCATTAAGTCAACGAAGAATGGGGTATGAGGCACCCCTGTGACTCCCTAACAGATCAAAAAGGGAAAAGCTAGAAAACCCGAAACTCGCTCAGGCGATTTTTGAGTTTTTGGTATGCTTGGGGTGGTGGCACACTCTGAGGCTGGAATCGCATAAATCGGATCTTGAGTTGATTACAAATCAGACACAAGACTTCTTCGGTAGGGTCATATTCCTGGAGTTGGTCACCAATGCTTGTATCTAACCAGGTTTTAAGATCTTCTTGAGTAAGAAAAGCCTTTTCTCCGAAGTATATAAAAGAAATTTGGCGACAATAACTCGATGGTGGCTGTGAAGATGTTTTTGATGTTGTATCAATGAAGACAACTCCACGCCCTTCTTGTTGATAGCCTTGCCATGCTAGGGCAGCAATTAATTGAGAGTTATTAGCAAGGATTGCCTGGTCGTCTATTTTTTGAAGGCTCATGAATTTCAGTGTTGAGCAATTAAGACTTTGGGGTAGGTGGTGAGCAGTTTGTGGGTCATCTATGCTATAATTCTCCCTTGGACGCAAACGCTGGGAAAACCTATCGCTGTCTAAAGGCATAACCCCTGCCCCCACCTGTGGAAGATAGTTCTCTTGCCAGTAGCCAAGTTGTTTATCTCTTTTTCCATTTAAGGAAACTGAGTTGTGATCAACAATAGTTCCTTTTCGCAGTTGGACAAGGGAAGCGTACTCAGAGGCTAAACCTAAGACGCCACTATCGCCGTTAATTAGGTGTGGTTGACTAGTTATCTGCTGGTGCTTTTAAAACTGTAGATAGCTAGATCTACTTGATAGAGATTTCTAGGATCATGAGATTAAAATTGCATTAGCTCAGTGATCTAGATGTCATCAACTCAGTGATCTAGATCCCTACATCTACGTCAAAAACTGCTAAGGATAACAGGCTCGATCTTAATCAACTTAAACTATTGGGGTTCGCGCTGTTTGCGTTAAATGGTAGAAAGCAGTAGAAAACAGTAGATAATGTGGAGGAAACCTCCAGATGGGTCGCACCTCCACTTGACCGTTGTGGGCGGGGACGGTCAGGTATAAATCTGCATAGAAGTAAAATGACACAGGCGACTTACCAGACAAGAGTTCCAGACAATCTAATAGCATTTTGCGAGGAGATGGGCTTGCTGTTTGGTCATGCTGAGCGTCGTCTTTATGTGGATCTACGTTCTGGCAAAAAACTCAATGCCCTTAAGAAAGAGTATCAGGTTACTTACGGCATCAACGCACGACAGTTTAACTCAATTCACTCAAGTATTAAGGGCAAGATTGCCAGTCGTAATCAATGCTTAAAACGTCAGATTAATGAACTAAAGAGTCGGATATCTGACCTTAAGAAATCTCTAGAAAAGAAAGTTAAAAAATTCCAGAAAGTTGCCCCGTCGTGCGGTGTTGGTAAACAGCGTAGTTCTAAAGCTCAGCTAAGGTTTGAGATAGATCAGAAAAGACAGAAACTGGCACGATTAGAGGCTAAGTTAGAGCGAATCAAAGATGTAATACATGCTCCTGTGATTTTTGGTTCCCGGAAGTTGTGGAAAGCTCAGCACAATCTTGAGGAGAATGGCTACACCAACCATGAGGAGTGGCTAGCAGACTGGAGAGCAGCACGCTCATCTCAGTTTATGCTGGTTGGCTCTAAAGATGAACCCAATGGTAATCGCAATTGCCAGCTAGAGCCTGATGGGACATTAAAAGTGGCAGTCCCGTATAGCTTAAGTACCAAGTATGGAGAGAGACTCAAGGGAACTAAAACCAACTACTTAAGCACCACAGGCATCAGTTTCAAGTATGGTCAAGGTGATGTTGAGTACGCTCTGGCTAAGGGACAAGCTCTCACCTTCCGATTCGCAAAAAAGAATGGCATCTGGTATCTGTTCGTCACGGTAGAACTGCTAGAAGTCCCTTACCAGTCCCATCGCCGCAACGGAATGATAGGCGTAGACCTCAACCCTGGCGTGATTGGTTGGGCCTACTGCGATGGTGAAGGGAATCTCAAAGCTAAAGGTCAAATCAAAGTTAATCTGCAAGACAAAAGCAGCGACCAGACAGAAGCGATATTGGGCTCAGCTTGTGCTGAGCTGGTCATTTTAGCCAATACATTTAAGTGCCCAATCTGCATTGAGAAATTATAGCGCTGCGCGCTGGGAACAGGGAACAGGGAACAGGGAACAGGGAATGGAAAAGCTTATCAAACAAAGGTTTTAGCAATTGTTCTTTACCTGAATTTGTAAACATACCAGCGCGCACTGCTATAGATTTTGCCAGGAAGAAAGCTGGCATGAAGGAGCAAGGAGTCAGATACTCTCGGATGCTCTCTAACTTTGCCTATACCAAGGAAGCTCAAATGCTGGAGTCTCGCTGCAACAGGTGGGGAATTCAGCTAATACAGGTTAATCCAGCCTACTCCTCATTGATTGGATTAACCAAGTTCATGCGGCAGTACGGACTAAGTTCTGATACTGCCGCTGCTTTGGCTCTAGCGCGTAGAGCCTTGTACAAATCAGAACGCATTCCAGCCAGTTACGGTATCGGGATTCCGGAGGATAGACCGAAGCACGTCTGGAGCTACTGGAATTGTGTTGGGAAAAAGCTAAAAGGTGTACCACGCCATCGCTTTTTCTTGATGGTCGCTAACAGCGAGTCAGAGGTCAACCTGTTGGGTGAGGAAGTGGTTTCCACAACCAGGCTCAGTGGGAAGTCGCGAGACACTTCTGATGGCAGGCGGAATTCCTGACCCCAGAACCGCAGCCTCAACTGTTCGGGCTGCGTCTGTCGATAGAGTCACCTTTTTCTACAGTTTCAATGAACGGTTTGTGATTCACTTGGTTGTCAACAAGTCCTGATTTCCCCTGCTCTGGAGCCTTCTTCAGCTTTTCACTGATGGAGGGTAATTGAGAGCTCCCTTCGGATAAGCAATTCGTTTGTGATTATACTGTTGCCAAACTTTGACAAAGACCTCGGCAATAGTTGATAATTCCTCTCGAGTTAGCCCAGAATCTACTAGCTGATTATCCTGCCAACGAGCTTTAAGGATTTTGTTTACCATCTTCAGAGCCGTATCTGGAGTAACGTCTTGGAGTGATCGTAGCGCTGCCTCACAAGCATCAGCCAGCATGACCACGCCAGTTTCCTTAGACTGGGGAATAGGACCGTGGTAGCGAAAATCGGACTCCAGCACTGGAGGACAACCTTCACTTTCACTTCTCTGTTTAGCCTGGAAATAAAAATAGGAAATCAGTAGGGTTCCCTGGTGTTCTGGAATAAAGTCTTTAATTGCTTTCGGCAGCTGGTGCCTGCGGGCCATCACCAGTCCTTCGGTAACATGTTTTTTAATAATCTCAGCACTTTTCCAGGGATCATTGATCAAATCGTGTTTATTTGGTCCTCCCATTTGATTTTCAATGAAACCCAAGGGATCATGCATTTTACCAATATCGTGGTAAAGAGTACCTGCGCGGACAAGTTCGACATTGCCGTGGATTTCTCGTGCTGCCGCTTCTGCCAGAGACGCAACGAACAGTGTATGTTGAAAGGTTCCTGGTGCTTGAGTTGCTAAACGCTTGAGCAGAGGGCGGTTAGGGTTAGACAGTTCTGCTAGACGAATGGGTGTTACCAAGTCAAACAAGCTTTCGAGGTAAGGAGATATTCCCAGTGCTACAATCGACCAAGACAGACCTGCTAAGCCGTATAAAACTGCTTCTTGAAGGACACTGTACCAGATTGCACCTGCAGAGGCACTGCGGATGAGATTGAGAATCAGATAAACCATGCCCTCAGTTAATCCTACCCCAACGCCAAGCAGAGCCAGTTCTTCTCGCGATCGCAGTTGTCCAGACATTAAAGCACCTAGCACTCCGCCAGCTGTACCTGCCAACAAATAAACCCAGCCAACCTCCATGCTAATACTGACCAATCCTGTCAGCAGGATTACCACAGTTGCGCCCAAAGTGGAACCATAGAAGCTGCCTACCAATAAACCAATAGCTGGCAAACTAGTGTAAGGGATACTGAAACCGACCAATATTGGAGTACTCAAGGTCAGTAACAGCATCAAAATCTGGTCACGCTGCCGCAGACACTGATGCATCTGCCTTTCCACCAGCCAAAAAATCCCCACAGCACTGGTAACAATACCTCCAAATCCGACCAAACCCAACCAGTTGATTCCCCTGCGACTCAAATCGAAATGATCTAAGAGCACAAAATCTTCCTGATTGATCCTCTCTCCAGCTTCGACAATCACTTCTCCCTCTCTGATCGGAACGATCAAAGGTTCGACAGCTTGTGCTGCTTGTTCTGCCCTGAGTTTAGTTTGTTCTATATCTTCCTTTAAATTAGGCTTTAAGGCACTCGTCAGTAGTTTAATTGCTAAAGGTTTAGCCTCCTGGTTAACTAGGGGACTCACTTGCATCTCCACTGCTTTTTCTAGAATGTTGGGCGGTAGTCCCGGGTGAATTCCCTGGGCGAGAATACGTTTCGATGCTTGGGCAATACCAATTCTAGTCTCTTGCCAGAGATCATCTGATAACTCTAGCACAGAGGCATAGTAGGGATGATTAGATAAAGCCTCCTGTGGAGACCATTGAGAGCGCATTCCTGCCTCAAGCTGACCTAATGCCTGAGCATAACGCTCACGTGCCGTCTTGATAGCATCGATCAGATGAGAAAAATCTTGAGGAGAAGATAGCTGATAATAACTTTGTAGTTCGCTTACTGCCTGAGCATAGGAGAGGTTATTTTGTCTTTCAACCTGTGGAGGTGGCTTCAATCCCCACTCCAATTGACTGCTGTGTGATTCAAACTCTACCAGCTTTAAAATAGCCTGCCATTGTGACTCCTGAATCTGACGTAGATACTGCTGGGTAGTATCTGAAAGCACAGAATCGACAAAGGGAAAGGGACCACTAATCTCTCGCAATTGTTCAATCTTGTCGAGAGAACGCTCCAGATGCTGATTAATTTCTTGCGTCAGAGATTTATCGATCATCAACACTGGGAAAGAACCAGTACGAGCACCTTTACGCCTTTCTTCAGTAGTTTTAAGATCCACAACATTGGCATCAGCTGGTGCCACAATTGTTTGCGGAGTTCGCTTGCCTACATCCAGCTGTGGCTGATCGTAAAAGTGATTCCCCATTAAACTTGTTAAGGAAACAACTGCCACGATCAACATTACTGGTCTACGTTTTTTACCTTTTCGTTTACCGAGTACAGCTGGTGAAACTCCACGACCAAAGGCAAGAGAGTGCAGCAAACTAGAAGGGCTGCCACTGGATTGAGGAGGAAATTTCCCTTGTGGGTGTTGCTCTGATAAATCGCCCTGCAGTGTTTTGTCTTTAGAAGATTGAGTACAGGAGGACTCAGACAATCTCAATGACAACCAAGCGCGAAAATTCTCTGATGTTCGCCGCAATCTTACGATTGGTCGAGTCAACAAATTAAGCGTTTTCATAGCACAGAACTTGCTATTTGAGGTGATGGTAGCAGGGGATTAGGACAAAACAGACTTGCTGTAATTTTAATCATATTAGAACGGTTTATCTAAACTTATCTTTACTTATACTTATACTTATGATTGAACGCCTTAACTTGTTAGTTTGCTTCTTTATTACCTTACAAAACCCAACAAGAGAATGCCTATTTTTCTGTGAAAATAGCTTGTAACTAAATTCTAATTTGTTGTAAGAGAACTGGCCCTCAATCACCAACCTACCCCCTGAAAGGGGTAGGGAGTAAGGAGCAATTATGGGACTAATCGATAAATTACTATTTACCTGCTGCCGCTGCTTCTGGCTGGTGAGCAGAACCTTTAGTTGAGGTCTCAATTAGCTCAATCTTGTATCCATTTGGGTCTTCAACGAAAGCAATTACCGTGGAACCATGCTTCATCGGTCCTGGTTCCCTGACAATTTTGCCGCCACGCAGTCTAATTTGCGCACAGGTTTCATAAATGTTATCCACGCCAAGGGCGATGTGACCAAAGGCATTTCCCAAATCGTAGTGATCAGTACCCCAGTTGTAGGTTAGCTCAATGACGCTGTGTTCAGACTCATAGCCGTAGCCAACAAAAGCTAAGGTAAATTTACCTTCTGGATAGTCCTTCTGGCGCAACAACTTCATACCCAAGACGTCGCAGTAAAATTTGATAGATTCTTCAAGATTAACCACTCGCAGCATTGTATGTAGCATTCGCATGAGCTGGCTTTTAACTCCCTAGTGTATTCTTCCTCATCCTTCATTCTATAGAGCTGGGCTGATCTCGGTTAGAGCCAAGTTAAGAATGTGTTCGAGATCGATAGACATCCTTAAAGATAATCTTTAAAGATCAACTCACGACTTATCCTAAAAGGCGTAAATAGTTTATTCTTAGGCTGTTTTGGGGAGATATAAGCCCAAAATACCCAGCAGTGGTTATTCTAAGTGAAGCCAGTTGAAATTGGTAGTGATTATAAGGAGTCTTTATGCTAGATAAGCCAGAAGCCGCAATTGAGGCAATTGAGGCTAGAGAGATTTTAGACTCTCGTGGACGTCCCACTGTCGAAGCGGAAGTGCGTCTGGCTACCGGCGCGGTGGGAATTGCTCAGGTTCCTAGTGGAGCATCAACAGGTACCTTTGAAGCTCATGAACTGCGGGATAATCAACCTAACCGCTATGGGGGCAAAGGGGTACTTAATGCTGTGCGTAACATTAAGGAAAAAATTACCCGCGAACTTTTAGATATCGATGGTCTTGATCAAGCAACTGTTGATCAGATTATGATTGATCGGGATGGTTCGCCCAACAAAAAGGAATTGGGTGCCAATGCTATTCTTGCTGTCTCACTAGCAAATGCTAAGGCGGCTGCTAATGAACTACAGTTACCCCTCTATCGTTATTTGGGAGGTCCACTCTCCAATCTGCTGCCAGTGCCATTGATGAATGTGATCAACGGTGGTGCCCATGCTGATAATAATGTGGATTTTCAAGAGTTCATGGTTGTGCCTGTGGGCGCGGATTCGTTTCGGGAAGCACTGCGCTGGGGTGCCGAGGTGTTTGCTTCTCTAAGCAAGGTTTTAAAGGAGAAAAACTTGCTTACAGGTGTAGGGGATGAAGGCGGCTTTGCTCCCAACCTGGAGTCAAATCAAGCTGCTCTAGAATTACTGATTGCGGCAATTGAGAAAGCTGGATATCAACCAGGAGAACAAGTGGCTTTAGCTATGGATGTTGCTGCCAGTGAGTTCTACAAAGATGGTCAATATATCTACGATGGAGCCTCTCACTCGCCAACAGAGTTCATTGACTATTTGGCTGGGTTAGTAGATCAATATCCGATTATTTCGATTGAAGATGGATTGCATGAGGAGGATTGGGGAAGTTGGAAGCAGCTTACCCAGAAGCTAGGCTCCCGCATCCAGTTAGTCGGCGATGATTTGTTTGTCACTAATCCAACCAGGCTGCAAAAAGGCATTGAGTTGGGTGCTGGTAACTCAATCTTGATTAAGCTCAATCAGATTGGTTCTTTGACCGAAACCCTTGAAACCATCGATCTAGCAACCTGCAACGGTTTTCGTTCAGTGATCTCTCACCGTTCTGGTGAAACTGAAGACACCACAATTGCTGATTTAGCCGTGGCAACTCGTGCTGGTCAAATCAAAACTGGTTCCCTTTGCCGTAGCGAACGAGTAGCTAAGTATAATCGACTGCTGCGGATTGAAGATGAACTGGGTGAGCGTGCTGTTTATGCTGGCAAGACTGGAATGGGACCACGAAGTTAAAATAGTCGATTGAGTCCTTGTTCATAGTTCATGGTTCATAGCAACTTGACAATCAACAATGAACCATGAGCCATGAGCCATGAGGCAACTTAAGGATAAAAACTCAGTTGAGGCAACCCAAGAGTTTCATCCCAACCCATGAGCAAATTTAGACACTGCACTGCTTGACCAGCCTGACCTTTAATTAAGTTGTCAGTGACAGACATCACAATTACCCGCGCGGTGCGGGGATCAACTTCAACACCGATATAGCAAAGATTAGTACTGCAAGCCCACTTAGTTTGGGGATAAATGCCCGCAGGCAATACTCTGATAAAAGGAGATGAGCGGTAGAATGCTGTATAAATAGTTACTAAATCTTCTCTTACTAACCCTGGGTCGCGCAAGGTGGCATAAACGGTTGCCAACAGACCCCGCACCATGGGAATAAGATGGGGAGTAAATTGCACTGTAACTTCGTGACCAGCTAAGTCGCTGCAAGTTTGTTCGATTTCTGGGGTATGTCGGTGGCGAGCAACGCCATAGGGTGATAGCGAGTTATCAGCTTCCGCTAGTAAGAGGTTAGTTTTTGCCTCTCTTCCACCGCCAGATGTCCCTGATTTAGCGTCAATGATCGCAGTTTCCGGAATAATTAACCCTTGCTTGAGTAAAGGTGCTAGTGCTAGCAGACTAGTAGTGACATAGCAGCCGGGACAGCCGATCAGTTGGGCTTCAGCAATGCGGTCGCGATAAAGTTCTGGTAAACCATAAACAGCTAGATCAGAAGTTTCCTGGTCATGGCGTTCCCCTCCATACCAGCTTTTATAGGTTTCTAGATTGCGAAAACGATAGTCAGCTGAGAGATCGATAACTTTACATCCCTTAGACAACAGTATCGGTGCCATTTGATGAGCTAAACCATTGGGCAAAGAGAGAAACACCACCTGAGTGCGCTTAGCGATTTGATCTAAGTCAATTGCTTCAATGGTCAGATTGACGCGATGACCTAAATGAGGGTAAAGCTCAGCAAATGATTTGCCCGCGCTGCTATTGCCTCCCAAATAAACGATCTCGACTCCTGGGTGATCCATCAAGAGCCTTACAAGTTGCACGCCACCATAGCCTGAAGCTCCGATTATTCCTACAGGCAGGCGTTCTAAATCACCCATGATACTTCTTTCCTAAGAGAGCTGAAATTAGAGAGCTGAAATTAAAAACGGTTTGACGTTTGCTGCATTTTAGTATCAAACCTGTGCTTTGGTCGTAAAACAAGGAGGTATTTCACAATAACCTTAAAAACCCTCTAACTCCTTTGGTTTACAAAACAGGGTACAATTAAGTTATGAACAAACTTTAGAAATCTTTACGTTTTTATCACGGGCGCTCTGGAAGTGGAATCACTTACAACTGATTGGTATGAATTTGACTCAATTGATGCTGCCCTAGCAGATTTGAAAGCTGGTCGTGCTTTGGTGGTGGTTGATGACGAAAGCAGAGAAAACGAAGGGGACTTAGTTTGCGCTGCTCAGTTTGCAACCCCTGACATGATTAATTTCATGGCTGTAGAGGCACGGGGGCTAATTTGTCTGGCAATGATCGGTAATCGCCTCGATGAGCTTGATCTACCCTTAATGGTTACCAGAAATACCGATACTAATCAGACGGCTTTCACCGTCAGCATTGATGCATCTCCCCACCATGGCGTCACTACTGGCATTTCTGCTGAAGACAGAGCTCGAACCATTCAAGTTGCTATTAACCCAGCAACTCAACCTGATGACTTGCGCCGCCCTGGTCACATTTTCCCTCTCCGTGCCAGAGAAGGAGGGGTTTTGAAACGAGCTGGTCATACTGAGTCAGCAGTTGACCTCCCCAGACTGGGAGATTTATATCCGGCAGGTGTGATCTGCGAAATCCAAAATCCTGATGGTTCAATGGCACGCTTGCCGCAGTTGATTAACTATGCTAACAAACACAAGCTTAAAATCATTAGTATTGCTGATTTAATCAGCTATCGCCTCAGACATGACCGCTTTGTTTACCGGGAAACATCTGCAAAATTGCCTAGCAAGTTTGGGAGTTTTCACATTTATGCCTACCGCAACACCTTAGACAACACAGAACACGTCGCTATTGTCAAGGGGGAACCCACTCATTTCCAAGACCAACCAGTTATGGTGCGGGTACATTCGGAATGCTTAACTGGGGATGCTCTAGGTTCTCTGCGCTGTGACTGTCGGATGCAGTTGGAAACTGCACTGAAAATGATTGAGGAAGCTGAGCAGGGAGTGGTGGTTTATTTGCGGCAAGAAGGGCGAGGGATTGGTCTGCTCAATAAATTAAAGGCTTATTCACTCCAGGATTTAGGACTGGATACAGTTGAGGCTAATGAACGCCTGGGATTCCCTGCTGATCTACGGGACTATGGGATGGGAGCGCAGATCCTCAACGATATAGGCGTAAAAAAAATTCGCTTGATTACTAATAATCCGCGTAAGATTGCTGGCTTGAAAGGCTATGGTTTGGAAGTGGTAGAACGGTTACCGCTACTAATTGAAACTAATGATTACAATTCTACTTATCTGGCAACCAAGGCTCAGAAACTGGGTCACATGTTATTGCAAGCTTACATCATGACGATCGCGATACAGTGGCTTGATGAACCCTTGCCGGTGACAGAACGCTACGAGAGATTGCAAAAATTGCGCTATCTGGCAGATAGTAACAAACTATTATTGCAAGAGGAAGCGCGACCTGTAGCGATCGCTTTGTTTGAAAAACCTTCTTTGATTGTCAACTTAGGTTGCAACCAAGCACAGCTGGCAGAACCGCATTGGTATGACAATAGCAGCCATAACAACGTGCAGGTGATCAAGCGAATTTTAGACGCTGTGAGTCAATGGCCTCAACTCGAACGTTTGGAGTTTCTGGTTTGTTGTGGTGTTGATCCCATGATTGGCTTGCAAGTTCAGCTAGATCGGCAAAAGTTCTCGCTTACTGAGAAACCTTCTTCTATTTGTGATCGTTTGACTACTCAAAAAATCTATAGTTTTGAGAGGGGTTAGTGGGTTTAATTAATTGCTGCACCTGGTGAGACAAAGCTTCTATTTCTGCCGGAATGTGGGTTGAGAAGTTATGGATCGATTGTTATAGCTGTTGATGGCGACTTTACCCACCTTATAAAAAAATTCTGTTAAACTTAGAAATAATCAGTAAGCGACTTATCGAGCTACGCTCAAGCCTAAATTTTGTTGTTGTCAGGGAACGAACTACCACTGTTGAGGCTCCCAATCAGCCTGGAATTAGAGAAAACAGGCAACAGAGCAGTTAATGGCAACTATTAACAGTCTTAACTTTTGTTAAGATGAACTTGAGAACTTACTGGTAAGGGCTGTACTGCTTGGAAAGATTGATCATCTGGGTATAGAAATCAAGACAGGCACCAAACTGCTAAAGGGGCAATTAATCGAAAACAGATAAATTCGGGAATGCAGCTACAGAGGGGTTGAGCAAAGCTATCCTCTGCTTGGTGGTCTGCAAGTAGGGATTACTCTAAGGAAGATAGTTTGTTTTTGAATTTTTGGCAAATTTTTGTTTTGTGCCGGTGTTGCAATAGACAGAGGATCGGGATATTGCGCATCGCCCCAGAGGAAAGCAGAAAACACAAAGAAAAATTCCAGAATGTCCGGAACAAGGCCTCGACTCCTAGTTAAAACAATTGGATGAGATCCAGGTAGATACGAATGAACACCATTTCTATGACTAGCTATAAATCTCC
>JAAHGS010000107.1 GCA_010692645.1 Symploca sp. SIO2E9 | reverse complement strand
AAAGAGGTAACAGGAAACAGAGAAGTAAAATAAGAGACGGTTAAATATCAATAATTCATGATCTCAGTAGTTTAATAATGGATATAAAGGATTAACCATGTTGAAATTGGATATAGAAAATATTGTCGAACCGTTTGTCTCAAAAAAAAGCAATCTGAATTTAGTGGTAGGAGTTATTGATGGAGATTTACATTCTACTTTTGGATTTGGCAGTTTCAGTGAATCATCTTCAGGTACACCGGATGAGGATACACTGTTTGAGATTGGCTCAATTACGAAAGTATTTACATCAACACTATTATCTATCCTAGTTGAAGATGGAGAGTTGAAACTTAAAGATTCTATAGGTAATCTGATCAAAAAATACGAAAAATTACCTTGAGTCGGGGTAAAGTTATCGATTTTCGGCATGCTGATGATTTGGAACTCATCGCTTGAGGTTGCCTTTCCTTGGCTATTGGTAACAACGATCTTACCGCTAGAACCGTTAACAGCAACTGTTGTTTGAATCGAGAAGTTATATAAGCCATTTGCCACACGACTTGTTGCCATCTTTATGCCATTTGGTGCAACGATTTCAACATCTAAGCTGTTGATGTTGGCATTATCAAGCTCGAGATCACGGTTTAGTGAGAGAACGGGCAAACAGTTATCTTCGGTAATTGTAAAAGCAGACTCGTCCACACCCAATCTAGTTGCTAGATTAGCTGCGAGCAAATTCTTCAAGACTGAGTTGAGCTTCACTTCGACAAACAGCAAACAAACTAATTGTTTACTTTCAAACCGGCATTGGCTTGTACATATTCTTCCAGTTCAATTTTTACAGGTTCCACCTTCCAAATTTCCTCAGAGTATTCTCGAATCGAGCGATCAGAAGAAAATTTACCCATCCTGGCTGTATTGAGAATCGACATCCTTGTCCAATTTTCTTGATTACGATAAGCTTGGCTCACCTGCTCTTGACAATCAATGTAGGACTGGTAATCAGCAAACAACATGTATTGATCCTGAGAAAGCAGAGAGTCTATCAAGGGCTTAAACAATTGAGTATCGCCGTGGGAGAAAAATCCTGAATTAATTAAATCGATGACTTCTCGCAGTTGTGGATGGGAATTGTAGTAACTCCAAGAATTGTAACCTCTGGCTTTCAATTCATAAACCTGCTCAGTTGTCAACCCAAACAGGAAAAAATTCTCAGCTCCCACCTCTTCACGAATTTCAATATTGGCACCGTCTAGGGTGCCGATAGTCAAGGCTCCATTCATCGAGAATTTCATGTTGCCGGTGCCAGAGGCTTCTTTGCCAGCAGTGGAGATTTGTTCAGAAAGATCAGCAGCAGGATAGACTGGTTGGCTATTAGTAACATTATAATCTGGGATGAATACTACTTTAATGCGATCGCGCATGTCTGGGTCATTGTTAACAACTTCTGCCACCGAGTTAATCAGCTTAATTATCAGCTTCGCCAAGAAGTAACTAGGAGCAGCTTTGCCGCCGAAGATGAAGGTGCGGGGCACAATCTCAAGAGTCTTATCTCGCTTGAGGCGATTGTAGAGTGTAATTATATGCAGCACATTTAGGTGCTGGCGCTTATACTCATGAATTCGCTTCACCTGAATATCAAACAACGACTCAGGATTAACTTCGATGCCAATACGTTTACGAATTACGGCTGCGAAATCCCGCTTGACTTCCTGCTTAACCTGCCGCCATTGACTGCGGAATCCGGCGTCCTCAACAAATGCTTCTAATTGCTTAAGTTCCTCTAGGTTCTTGATCCAATTATCACCGATTTTACTAGTAATGAGCTTGGTTAGTCTAGGATTACCCAGCACCAACCAGCGACGCGGCGTGACACCATTAGTCTTATTACTAATTTTCTCTGGCCACAACTGGTGGAAATCTCGCAACACATCCCGCTTCAGAAGTTCTGTATGTAGTGCTGCAACTCCATTAATGGCATGGCTGCCTACACATGCCAGATGCGCCATCCGCACGTAACGCTCATCCCCTTCCTCAATCAGCGATAATTTAGTCAAGCGCTGATTATCCCCTGGGTATTTAATCCGAACTTGATCTAAAAAACGTTGATTGATTTCGTAGATAATTTCTAGATGTCTTGGTAGAAGACGACCAAATAAGTTTAGTGACCACTTTTCTAGAGCTTCCGGCAAGAGTGTATGATTAGTATAACCAAAAGTCTTTTGAGTAATCTGCCAAGCCCGCTCCCAATCGAGATGATGCTCATCTACCAACAGACGCATCAATTCGGCAACACCGATAGAAGGGTGAGTATCATTGAGTTGTACAGCCCATTTCTCGTGAAAATTATCTAAACTATTTCCCTTGTAGAGATGGATGCGGATCATGTCTTGGAGGGAACAGGAAACAAAGAAGTATTGTTGCTGTAGACGCAGTTCTTTACCCTGAATCGGCTCATCATTAGGATAGAGTACTTTAGTCAGATTTTCCGAAACCATCTTTTCGTTAACGGCACCGTAGTAGTCGCCGACGTTGAAAGTCTGAAAATCAAATGACTCACAGGCTTCAGATTTCCACAAGCGCAAGGTATTAGCAGTATTAAGCTTATATCCAAGTATGGGGGTGTCGTAAGGAATACCCTTGACTACATAATTAGGATTCCAGCGTACCCGATAGTTAGCTTGCTGATTATAATAGCCTTCAGTGTAACCGCCGAACCTTACCTCAACCGCTTCCTCTGGGCGTGGAATTTCCCAGGGATTACCATAACGCAACCATTTATCAGTGATTTCTACTTGCCAGCCATCGTGAATTTCTTGGTCAAAAATACCAAATTCATAGCGAATTCCATAGCCAATTGCCGGAATTTCTAGAGTTGCCAAGGAATCGAGAAAACATGCTGCCAAACGCCCTAAACCGCCATTACCTAAGCCCGGTTCCTCCTCCTGTTCAATTAGCTCATCCAAATTCAGTCCCGACTCTTCAACTGCCTGGCGAACTTGCTCGTAAATCCCCAGATTGATTAAGTTATTACCTAAGTGCGGTCCCATCAGGAATTCTGCTGATAAATAGGAGACAACTTTAACATTTTGTTTGAGATAAGTTTGCACTGTAGATTGCCAACGTTGCAGGAGGCGATCGCGCACAGTATAAGCTAAAGCCATATAATAATCATTTTTGGTGGCAATGCCAGGAAACTTACCCTGAATGTAGAAAAGGTTATCAGCTATAGCTCTCCTCAAGGTTTCTATACTTAACCCTGTGCGGTCATCTTCAATTTGGACTTGGTTTTGAATATTGGCGTCAGTTAGTGGGTTCATTAATCTTTTCCTTAATTAATCATTTACTGTTCAATTCCAGACATTGCTGAATTGGAGTATAAATTTGCCTTAATTAGATATAACTAAACAACTATTATTTAGGTCTTGGCGTCTTGGCGTCTTGGCGCGAAACTCCTTCTATCCCTTTATTCAGCAACGCCCAATTCCAGAACTCATTCCTCATTTTCCAGCATTTCTTTAGCCTCTAAAAGTTTCCGCTTCTGTTCCTGACTAAGTATGGGATAGGTTAAGTTAAGTGATTTCAATTTATCGCCAATAATATCGGCAACGACCAAGTGTGTAAACCATTTATGATCCGCAGGAATAATATACCAGGGAGCCCATTCAGTACTGGTGTGATTGAAAACATCTTCGTAAGCGCTTATATAGTCATCCCAAAAAGCTCGTTCTTTGACATCACTGGTAGAAAACTTCCAATTTTTTTCTGGTCGATCAATCCGTTGTAAAAATCGTTTTTTCTGTTCTAATTTGGAGACGTTAAGGAAAAACTTAATAATCACAATTCCATTATCGACCAGATATTTTTCAAAATTATTGATTTCTTCAAAACGATGTTTCCAGATATTTTTACCTTTTTTTGACTGTGGGATTTGCTGTCGTTCTAAAATTTCTGGATGAACACGCACAACCAGAACTTCTTCATAGTAAGAACGATTAAAAATCCCAATCCTACCTCGTTCCGGTAGTGCTTTGAATGACCGCCATAGATAGTCATGGTCTAGTTCTTCTTCAGAAGGAGTTTTAAAGCTAAAAACCTGACATCCCTGAGGATTCACGCCAGACATAACATGCTTGATGGTGCTATCTTTACCCGCCGCATCCATGGCTTGGAAGATAAGCAGTAGGGCATAGATATTATGGGCATAGAGAACATCTTGGTATTTTGCCAGCCGCTCGATTCCCTCTTGTAGTCTGCCCTTAGCATCTACTTTAGTCAAAAAATCAGCCTTGTCTGTTGGGTCATAGTCTTTCTTGAGAGCAATCTTGGAACCGGGTGGGACAATAAAGCGAGCCTGTTTCATGATCTGCTGTCCTCACAAAGGTAGTAAGCTGACACAGCTAAAATGTACATTGTTTGTAATCATAGTTTTAGCGATATAATATTTGAATGATAATGGCTAAAACCATTACTAAAAACCAATTTCTAATGCACTAATTTAGGTGTATCACGCTAGTAGTTGACATCTTGAGTAATCCGTAATCTAAAATTGAGTGATGCTTAGAGTTTTAGTTGCGCGAAAATTTCCCGCAGCACTTGAGCCGAGTGCTGGAGTTGTTCTTTTTCCATTTCACTTAGGGTAAGGTTAACTATTTTAAATATGCCTTTCTCATTGAGTACGGTTGGTAAACCGAGGCAAACATCATCGATACCATACAAACCGTCAATGAGACTACTAACAGTAAGGATTCGCTGTTGACTCCGCAAAATAGCCTTGATAATATCAGTTACCGCCAGACCAATCGCATAAGAAGTACATCCCTTCAACTTAATAATTTCATAGGCGGCATTCCTGACATCTTCAAACAGGGCAGTTAATTCCTCCCGTTCAGTAGAGGGAAGGTTTTCCCACTTACCTTCAATCAGTTTCATGCCAGCAATATTAGCAGTACTCCACACTGCCACTTCACTATCCCCATGTTCCCCAATGATATAAGCATGAACGCTGCGCGGATCGATACCCATCTTCTTCGCCAGTAATGAACGGAAACGGGCAGTATCTAGAACTGTACCCGAACCAATTACCCTAGAACTAGGAAAGCCAGTGATTTTGAGAGTGACGTAGGTCATAATGTCAACAGGATTACTGACAATCAGTAAAATTGCGTTGGGACAGTACTTGACCACATCGCTCAGAAGGTTTTTAAAGATAGTAATATTGCGTTCTACCAAATTTAAACGGCTTTCTCCTGGCTTCTGAGCAGCCCCTGCGGTAATAACAACTATATCTGCATCTTGTCCTTCCTCAGCGATGGTTCCGGCTTTGAGTTCAGTGGGAGACATAAAAGGCATGCCATGAAGCAAATCCATGACTTCCCCTTCAACTCGTTCCTTGGCAATATCTTGAAGAATCAGTTGATCAAAGCAATCTTGGATCAGTATAGAATAAGCACAAGCCATTCCCACTTGACCAGCACCAATAATTACCCCTTTACGGGGATGAATAGGAGCAGGTTTCTCTGCTTCAGAATTAGGGGTAAAAATTCGTTCAAACATAAAAACTCATCGCTGTCAATCAGCAGTTGTTATTTTTTCCTGGTAACTGGGAGTTGCTATACCAACTGGCTAAAACTTTATCTACACATCTTGTCAATGAGGGTTGAGATGGTAGGTATTAGATCTTAGCGACAAAACTTAATACCTAATACTTATAGCAGTCGCCACAGCTGTTAGGACACTTTCTTGTTCCCTGTTCCCTGTTCCCTGTTCCCTGTTCCCTTTTCCCTTTGAATCAAAATACATGTCCTAACCGACATGTCGGTTGCTATAATATAGCGGCCCTCAATTAAGTAAGGTACAAAATTTTGGATTTTAGGAAACTCTTAACAGGGAACAGGGAACGGAAAAGAAAATTAGGGCATTGCTGAATTAGAGTATGAATTTACACTTTTAGATAATAATTAAACAACGACTCCTTCAGTCTTTGCGTCTTTGCGTCTTGGCGCGAAATTCATTCATCCCTTTATTCAGCAACCCCAAAATTAGATGAACCTCATCAGTCTGAAAAACGGTATACTCTTATCAATTACCAATTACCAGTCAACAGTATTCACTATTTACCGCTCACTGACAATTGACAACTGACTCAGTGGGGCCACTTCCACTCGGTAATCTCAGCTTTATCGATACCTTGTTCATGGGAATAATGGAGGTTCTCGATAATCTGATTCTTCATACGTTCTTTAACGTAAGCAGCTGCAGAACCGAGTTTAGGAACTCGATCAATCACATCAATGACTAAATTAAATCGGTCAATCTGGTTGTTAATTGCCAGCTCCAGAGGGGTATTAATATTACCCTCTTCCTTGTAGCCACGCACATGAATTCGTTCTTGATTACTGCGACGATAGGTAAGCTTGTGAATCAGCCAGGGATAACCGTGGAAATTAAAGATAACTGGCTTATCAGTAGTAAATAGTGTGTCGAAATCACGCTCCGACAAACCGTGGGGGTGTTCACTTTGCGATTGCAGCTTGAATAAATCGACGACATTAATAAAGCGCACCCTAAGCTCAGGGAACTCTTCCAAGAGAATCGAAGTTGCTGCCAAAGATTCCATCGTCGCCACATCTCCACAGCAAGCCATAATCACATCAGGGATATCAGGTTCCTTACCCTGGTCATCATTACTAGCCCACTCCCAAATCCCAATGCCTTTGCTACAGTGCTTGATTGCTTCCTCCATACTCAGGTACTGGAGGTGTTTTTGTTTGTCGGCAACAATAACATTGACGTAATTTGTGCTGCACAGGCAGTGATCCGCTACTGAGAGCAGACAGTTGGCATCAGGGGGCAAGTAAATGCGAGTAACTTCAGCACTCTTGTTAGTAACCACATCTATGAAGCCTGGATCCTGGTGGCTAAAGCCATTGTGATCCTGACGCCAGACAGTGGAGGAGAGTAGAATATTTAACGAAGAAATCGGTGCTCGCCAGGGAACCTCGTGCTTGCAGATGTCTAACCACTTGGCGTGCTGGTTGAACATCGAGTCAATAACGTGGGCGAAGGCTTCATAGGTGTGGAAGAAACCGTGACGCCCTGTCAGCAGATAACCCTCTAACCAACCTTCGAGGGTATGTTCGCTCAGCATCTCCATTACCCTACCGTCGGGGGAGAGTTCACCGCCGTCCTCATCTTCAGGCAAATAATCTGCTAGCCAAGTTTTTTTAGTGACTTCGTAAATAGCGTTGAGGCGGTTAGAAGCAGTTTCATCGGGTCCAAAGACTCGGAAATTTGTCATGTTCTTTGCCATGACATCCCGCAAGAATTGACCAAGAACACGGGTGTTTTCTACCCCTGTCGTCGCCGGCTTAGTCACTTCCACGGCGTAGTCACGGAAGTCAGGCATCAGCAATTGCTTACGCACGATGCCGCCATTGGTAATGGGGTTAGCACTCATGCGGCGGTTGCCTGTGGGTGCCAGTTCTTTGAGGGAGCTAATTAGCTTACCATGCTCATCGAAGAGTTCCTCTGGCTTGTAACTCTTCATCCACTCTTCCAGCATCTGGAGATGTTGCGGGTTGCTGTGCATTCCTCCCATCGGTACCTGGTGAGCTCTCCAGAAACCCTCGACTTTGTGACCATCCACCTCCTTTGGTCCTGTCCAACCCTTGGGAGTACGCAATACAATCATCGGCCAGCGGGGGCGTTTGGCAATGCCACTGCGGCGTGCTTCTTCTTGAATAGCACGAATTTGGTTAATGCATTCCTCCAACGTGGCTGCCATCTGCTGGTGCATGACTTCTGGCTCGTCCCCTTCGACAAAGTAGGGCCTATAGCCGTAACCTTGAAACAGGCTGGCGAGTTCTTCGGGTGTAATCCTTGATAAAATCGTCGGGTTGGCAATTTTGTAGCCGTTGAGGTGCAAAATTGGCAGAACTGCACCGTCACGGATGGGGTTGAGAAACTTGTTGGAGTGCCAAGCAGTAGCTAATGGTCCAGTCTCAGCTTCACCATCGCCAACCATTACTGTAGCGATTAAATCGGGATTGTCGTAAGCAGCACCGTAGGCGTGGGAGACACTGTAACCTAACTCGCCGCCCTCATGGATAGAACCTGGTGTTTCCGGGGTACAATGGCTGCCAATATGACCAGGGAAAGAGAACTGCTTAAAGAATTTCTGCATTCCCTCTTGATCTTCGCTCTTGTCAGGATAAACTTCGGAATAGGTTCCCTCTAAGTATGCAGGAGCAAGAACGCCTGGGGCACCATGACCAGGACCAGCCAAGAAAATCATGTTCAGGTCATACTTCTTGATCAGTCGGTTGAGGTGTACGTAGGTGAAGCTTAATCCTGGACTTGCACCCCAGTGACCCAAAAGGCGGTATTTAACATGTTCGGCTACTAATGGCTCTTTGAGTAGCGGGTTGTTGCGCAGATAAATCATGCCGATGGCAAGGTAGTTGCAGGCACGCCAATAGGCATCTATCTTGCGCAGCTCTTCTGTAGAGAGGGGACTTTGCTGAGCTATAGTTTGAGGTGCTGGTGCTTGAACCATGGTTAAATCCTACCTCGTTTTCTTGAATTTGTGAGCTTCTTTACCAAGAAAGTGCCAAAGAAATGACAGATGAACAATTGCGGAGAATGCCGCTTACTTTTCCTGATGTAATGAACTTTGTATAACCAGCTCTTAGGTTATTAACTTCAGTCTAAATCTAATAAACTTGTAGGTGTAAGAGTTCTCAAAGGAAATACCATGAAAGTTTCCTATCCTAACCATAAAGAACCTACTCCTGAAGAACTTCAAGAACTCGAAAAACTCAGAACGATTATTAAGCGAGCTACAGCCGATGGTGTACTCACTAAAGGTGAGATAGAAACCATCGTCGCGGCAATGTATGCCAATAAGAAGGTCACTGTTCAATAGTTGGCAATGATCAGAACTCTTATTCAGGAAAAAGTTGCTACAGCAGAAATTAAACTCGACAAATGAATTGTAGCGGTCTGAGAACGGATGGGCGTACGCTTTTCCTATAAAAATTCTTCTAGCACATCTGGATCATCCTTGAGCAGTTGAAACTATGAACCAATTGTCTCATCAAGCGACTTTTCTAGCACCAAGGCGCAGTCTACAGAGGAAGTAGCCGTGTGAGTGGTCTGAGTATTTTTACTTAGGTTCACCGGTCTCGACAATAGACTTTTGGCTGACTGGGAATGGTGGCTTTGTTTACACTGTGCTGTATTATGATACTTGCGATTTCTAATACCATGTAATCTAAAAATAGTCAAGACTTTTGGGGAAGCTTAGCTATAATTTTAATTTTTATTTCAGAATGTCAGTTCTGATGTAACTGGTGTGAGCACAAACTGGCACTATTGGTTAAGCAGAGGAGATGAAATCTCAAAGACCAAAAGATGGCAGTTTATCAAGTTCGACTGGTAAACCAGGCATTAAATCTAGACCACACGATCTCAGTACCTGACGACCAATACATCCTAGATGTATTTGAGGAAGCGGGTTTCCGATTACCTGCCGGGTGTCGTGAAGGCACTTGTTCTTCCTGTGTCGCCAAGGTTGTGAGTGGTGAGGTTGATCAAAGTGAGCAAAAGTTTCTGCAACCGTCAGAAATACAAGCTGGATACACTGTAACCTGCGTTGCTTACCCTGTATCTGATTGCACGCTGGGGGTGAGCGAAAAAAGGTGTGGGGAAATAATTAAGCAGACGCGGAGACGCGGAGACGCGGAGACGCGGAGAACTCAAATCCCACGCCAAATTTCGTTCACCCGCACGCTGGAAACTCACCAAGAACAGGTTTTGTATAAATCCTCTCTCTACTTTAAATCTGATCACGCTAATAATAATTGATTTTCAAATTCCTCAACTCTTTGTGAGGAAATGAAAAAGCGTTTGTAGTAAGCATCAGGATCGCAACCATTACCAAGGTAATTTAGAATGAACCGATTACTCTACGAAAAATCAGTTTCACATCAAGGACATTTAATAATTCCATTTGTTTTCGGAATAGTTGATAGTCGCTCCATTTATTCCTATAAATTACTATCTGAATTAGGTCATAAAGGCCGGTTTCACAAGTCAGAAAATCCAGTTGGTATCTGTTCCAATAGAATGGATATAATCGTTGATATTGCCAAAGAGTTTCTTGATGAAAACTCAGATGTTGTCCATATCACCAATTATTTTAAGTGGCGCTACACCTATCGTAACAACCTGATTATTGTCTCTCAAGAAACTGGTAAGTACTTCTATGATCACTATAAACCAGATAGTTTGAATAATATTGCGGCCCCTAAAATATTTGAATCTGAAGATGCCTGTCTCAACTGGATTAAACAAGGGCTTGATGGTTCAAATACTAGTGAGATATCGATTTTAAATTGATCAAGGCTTGAGCATTGGAAGGCAGACGGCAGAAGTGTTTTTTTGCTCACTTCTTCGGTGAGGATTCAAGTCCTTGCTCCTTTTTAGTCGCTAGTAGGCAGATGGCAATTGAGTTTTCATAACCCTGAACCTTGGAGCCATCTACCTTCTGCCTTTGTTGACTTTTCCGTTAGGGAACTCCAAGAAATAAATTATCCAATTTACCTGGAAATATGACCTAAAGAATTTTCTCCCCATCCCCCCCTCTCCCCCTCTCCCCGAGCCATCCCCCCCTCTCCTCAATGGGATATTTTTTTATTTGGAACTCCCTTATCATCGAGTTAAGTTACTGTAAAATAGTGCAGTTGCCAGCCGTGACCCTCGACCACTAAAGCAGCTGCATAGGATGGTGATGGTATTAGCTCATACATAGACCATTGGGAGGCAGCTTCCCAATCCCCCATGATACTCAGCAGTGCTGCCGGTTCTCCAGGAATTAAAGAGACTTCCACCTGTTCAAGTCCTGCCAAACCATCGCCTGTGGCTTTGAGATAGGCTTCTTTGCGAGTCCAACCATTGAAAAATGCCTCTTGCTGTAGAGTGGGAGACAGAGAACTAATCAAGGCATATTCGCGAGGACAAAAGAAGCGCTTTGCTAGTTTCTCCGCCTCAGGCATAGGACGCATATACTCGAGGTCAATTCCCAGGGAGCAGTTTTCTTTTGCCGATTCTATGCTGCCAGCAGGCATGACAGCATACAGAGCCAATCCGTTGGAGTGAGACAAGTTAAAGTATAGCCCCTCATCAGAGTCAATATTGACAAGTGCAGGCTTGCCACGAGTGCTATAAGAAAACTCTAGCTGATGCGGCTCTAGATTTAAATAGTAACTCAAGATTGTCCGCAACATTCCACGACCAACAATAAAATGCTGCCGATGCTGATCAAAGTGAAATCGATCAGCTCTCTGTTGCTCATCAGTTGAGAGGGTTTGTGCTAACTGTTCAATCTGCTCTGTTGCTAAATTGAGGTTAGCACGCCAGATATGGACACCATTGGATTGCAGCACCAAGTCCTTTGGTGGAGGAGACCACAGATGATTCAGTACTGTCATAGAATATAGAGCTTAGCCTCACAGATTTGTTTCAAGTTGGCAATAGTAGTTCTACATCTAGCACAAAGATAGTTAGTGTTTCTGTTTGCTGAGGAATTACCGCAACGTGACTAGCAACACCTAGGGTATCAGCGCGACGGTAGGACTCTGGCAGAACCCGAATCCTCGATAGCGGCACTTCCATTAATTTTGGCGTGTCAATAACGGCAATACCATAAAGTTCATCTTTGCTATTGCCGACGATCACTAGATACTCACCTGGTAAAGATTCACTGGTTTGGTTGGAGTCCACAATTTTTCCATACAGATCTAAAACAGTGACTTGATGTTCGTCAACATTAGCAACTCCAAATTGATTAATTCCACTACCGTGAACAGGTTTATATTCTGCTACTTTGTAGACAGACTCAATGCGTACAGCTAGATGGAGTGTACTTATTTGAAAAACAATTAATGGTAGTGATGGTTGAGGTTCTTGTTGTCTCGATTTTTGAAGGAATCCGACTTGAGATTTAACTAAATTCATGGTTCACTATTAGCTGATACAGGAGTAATACTATCGATAGAACTTTGAGTAATAATGTTTTGAATTTCTAGCAAAAACTCTTGCTCAATGTAGGGTTTAGTAAAGTAAGCATTAGCACCTAAGTGCCGGGCAAACCATTGATGTTTATCATTACTACGGGAAGTCAGCATAACTACAGGAATTTTTGATAGTTGAGAGTCTTGGCGACGGTGCTTGAGAAATTCAAAGCCATTCATATTAGGCATTTCAATGTCGCAAATCACGAGCTTGACGAAAGAATTATTCTGCAGCTGTTTGAGGGCTTCAGTACCATCTCCTGCTTGCAAGACTCGATAACCTCTCCTTTCCAAGGAAAAAGCTAGGGTTCGTCGCAGGGTAACGGTATCATCAACAACTAGAACGGTAATTGGGGTAGATTGGGCAATTTGGCTAGCTACAGAGGTTGAACTAGGAGGTATTAAACCCTGCTCAACAAGAGGTTTGAGCGCAGCTTGGCTGTTATTAAGTGACGAATCTTTCTGAGCTAGGTTAATTGTATCTAATCCCAGTGCGGTATCAGAACTTGATTGTGAGTTAGAGTTAGTTGCAGCTTGGTGTGGCTCCAAGATATAAGCTAGTAGGGCTGCACCATCAATTACAGGAACTAGGGTGCCATCTGCCAAGATTGTACAGCCGTAGGTATAACGAGGAGCCGGAAGTACTCGCCCAAAAGGTTTAATTGCCAATTCCTGCTCAGTAACTAGGCGCTCAATTTCCAGGGCAAAAACTTGCTGCCCCTGACGAATTACCAACAGCGGCAGTCCCCAGTTAACCGGAGAGGGTAATGCTACCAATAATTTGGAGGGAGGACTAACTGGCATGGGGTAGGCATAGTTTAACAGATCACTCATGCGATAGGTAGGGACAATTTCTCCTCGCCAGTGCAAAAATCTGTGTCCTCCAACTGTTCTAAGATCCTCAGCTTGAGGAACCACAATTTCTTCAATGCTATCGGAAGGCAAAGCTACAGCTGTGGAACTAACCAAGCCCACAAATAATTTAGCAAGGGTCAGCGTTAGTGGTAGACGTAAGGTAAAGGTAGTGCCAACTCCTCGCTTAGAGCTAACAGTTATGTTGCCTTTGAGCGATCGCACCTGAGAGTATACTACATCTAAGCCAGCCCCTCGTCCCGCAATTTCACTTACCTGCTCTGCTGTGGAGAATCCAGGTTGAAAAATTATGTTTGATAGTTGATCCTCGCTAGCTGTAGCCAGCTGTTCTAATGATAGCAATCCGACATCCAGTGCCTGGTTACCGATTTTTTCTAAATTCAGACCTTGACCATCATCGCTTACTTCGATAATAGTTTGACCACCTTGGTGATAGGCTTTGATTTCAATTTGACCTACCTCTGGTTTCCCCTGTTGCTGCCTAACTGCTGGTGATTCGATACCATGAGCAAAAGCGTTTTGTAGCAAGTGGAGTAAGGGAGTATTAATCTTTTCAAGAACAGCTTTGTCAACTAGAACTCCTGTACCACTTAGTTTCAGGTTTACTGGTTTGTTATAGGTATTAGATAAAGTACGCAAGGTGCGGGGAAAACGATTAAGAACTTCACCAAGGGGCAACATACGAGACCAGATTAACTCATCCCGCAAACCAGTAAGCATTTGGTGCTGTTGTTCGAGAATTTGATCCGATTGCTTAGCAAATAGAGAAATATCATTGACTGATTCCTCAAGCTGCACCATATTTTCAATGAACCCCTGTAGCAAAGAATGTACTGAGCTGTAGCGGTCCATTTCCAAGGAGTCAAAATTAGCTTGGTGAATAGATGAGAGGTCTAAGTTCTCTACATTTATGTTTAAATTCTCTACAACTGAAGATGGGACTTTCCCCTCGCTATAGCTTGAGTCAGGAAGCAGCATTTGGTCAGATAAATCCTGCAAATTACCCATCATTTTTCGTAATTGGGTAAATCGATTGCACAGCTCTCGAATAGTTCGCTGTATTTGTTCATTTTGGAGGTAAAGACCACTGCGGTTAATTCCCAGCTCACCCACCAGATTATTCATCCTCTCGAGTCGCTCTAAATTAACCCGCACCGAAAGACTAGGATTGATCGGTATTCGCTGTTGGGGTTGTTGTGATGAGTGTTTAGATTTTCGATCCGCGCTAGAGTCGTGAGTATCAGAGTCATCTGTCAACTCCGATGTGGCAACATCCTTGACTGGTGGTAAGCTCTCAAAAGCTTCAGCAATCGACTGCGCAAAGATATCTATGGTTTCTGGCGTATTTGCAGCCTCAGGTAAATTCACCTCCGGCAACTGAATTGCCTGGGGTGTAGCTGGGACAATGGAACTCGAATCAGGAGCATCATTTTCGGCACTAATAGCAGCCGGACCAAAAATTGATTCCAATGATGGAAATTCTTCTGTAGCTTCCTCTGTAATAGATTTAGTTTCAGGAGCTGATGTAGAAGTTGGCTCGAGAAATGGTTCTAGGTCTAGCACCTGGGATGGTAAGTTATCAGCTAAACCTTCAAATACATATATCCCCTGCTCATCTTCAGTGCTTGGCACTATTGATTCATCAGTATTAATGTCTATAGTAGAGGCAAGATCAGGAAATTCATCTCCCAAATCGGCAAGTATTTCAGCTTCACTAAAAAACATCTCCGATTCAGAATTTGCAGTCGTGTTTGCATCTTGTAATGGCGATTTTTGGAGAGGATTAAAGATCTCCTCAAGGGAGGGCACTCCCTCTTCTAAATCTTCCCAAGATAGAAGGGCATTGTCTAGATCTCCTATTGATTCAAAGCTCTCATTGTCTAGATCTCCTATTGATTCAAGGCTCTCATTGTCTAGATCTCCTATTGATTCAAAGCTCTCATTGTCTAGATTTCCTATTGATTCAAGGCTCTCGGGGAGGAAAAACCCGCTGCTAGCATCGGGAAGCTCAATCACAGCTGGGTTGCTGGTGGGGAGCTCATGATCAGAGTTTGCCCATGCCAACAGAGCAGCAGAAGGGCCTCCTCCTTGAGGATTATTCTTAGTAAGTACTGCTTGACGACCAGCTTCAAAATCCTTGACAGCCAGTTTTATAATTTCTAAGATGCTCTCCGGGTAAGCCTCGATTGCTACTAAGACAGTTTCAGAGATTGCTCCAAATCCTGGCTTATTAAGTAACTCAGCAAACCCAGAAAACACCTCAGCTTGGGCGCGTAATTCTCCCACCAGCTCATAAGCTTGCGGGTTTGCTATGACATTAGTGAGATGATCTAGCCCCTCTTTAACATCCACCTCAAAGATCGACACAGCCATATCAACCCCTAATTCGCTGGCGCTAGGGATATAGCTTTCCGTATCCTTGATTGCATCCTGAAGTTGCTCCTCAATCTGAGCAAAGATTGGTTCAGCTGCTGCTAAAGTTTGCTCTGGATCAAAGTAACCGTATCTAATCTGTGAATTCAGGGGCTCACTTAGACAGTCGTAGGCTTGCAGCAGTTGGTTTTCTAGATCAGAATTAATGGCTACAGTTTTGCTGTGGAGTGATTTAAAGATAGTTTCTAAGCGATGAGCTATGGTTTTAATTGCTTCTAGCCCAACGCTGGCAGCTCCTCCTTTGAGGGAATGGGCTGCTCGCATTAACTCGTGAATTTGGGCAGGCCTGGGCTCTTGAGACAAGGTTAGTAAGCCTGTTTCAAGTGCCTGTAGCAGCTCGGGAGCTTCTTCAATGAAAAACTGATATGCTTGATCGCCGATGTTAGGGTTAATTGCCATGTTCATTATTGGTTATTTGTAGCATTCATTGAGCTAATTCAGATCACAACTATTAACTAGTGAGAGTAAATAGCCAAGGACAAATGACCAATAACATGATTACACTTTGAACTTACTGGCATTTGCTTGCAGGGTTTGAGCTACCTGATATAGTTCCTTAAAGGCAGAAGATACGACTTCCGCTTCTTTTGATGTTTTTGAAGCAATGTCTGCGACATTGGTGATAGTTTGAGTAACTGCCTCAGATGCCACTGATTGCACAAAGGTAGCCTGGGTAATTTCCTTGACCAAACGATCAATATCGGCAGAAGCTGTCGTAATTTGGTTGAGATTCTGGCGGGTTTCGTTAACCAGTTGAGTTCCCATGACCACCTGCTCTGTGCCAGTTTCCATTGCCGCCATCACCTCATTGGTTTCTGCCTGGATTTCTGCCACGAGTTCTTCAATTTCATCGGTAGCTGTGGCTGATTGCTGTGCCAAGGAGCGAACTTGGCTAGCAACCACAGCAAAACCCTTACCTCCTTCCCCTGCACGAGCCGCCTCAATTGAGGCATTCAGCGCTAGCAAGTTACTTTGCTCTGCAAAGGTATTGATTAGATTCACCACTGCTGAAATTTTTTGCGAAGACTCCCCAAGTCGTTTGACTTTCTGGCGCGTTTGTGCTACTGTCTCCCTAATTGACATCATGCCATCTACTGTCCGGTTCATGGCAGAATCACCTAATTTCACCGTCTGAGTTGCTTGTTTTACAAAGGTCTCAGCTTGTTCTGCCTTTTGGGCAACATCTTTAACCGACTCAGACATAACTTGAGTTCTATCCAGCGCTGCTGCCATTTCCGATTCCCCTTGTAAGGCTGCCGTGGATAGGCTTTCAACGGAAGCTTGAGAATTAATTGTGCTAGCTGTTACCTGTTGAGCAGCTGCTTGTACTTGAGAGACAACTTGACGCATACTACTAACTGTGGCATTGTAGGCATCGGCAATTGTACCGATTTCATCTGCTGTCACCTTTGCTTTGATGGTAAGATCACCTTTACTAATCAATTCTACTTCCTTGAGTAGTTCCACGGCTCGCTTTTGCAGTCCATCTCTAACCTGGTGCTGCTCCTGGGCAAGGAGTTTAGCTTCTTGTTGTGCGCTTCGTGCTTGCTTTACCTGCTGGCGGATTTGTCTTTCTTTTTGGCTAATGTCTTCAATATTGGCTTCAATACTATCAGCCATTTCGTTAAAAGTATTAGCCAATTGACCAAACTCATCGGTAGCTAAAATCTCTGCCCGTGCTTGGCGATTACCTTGGGAAAATTCCTGAGCCGTTGCCTGCAACTGCTTAACTGGTTTAACAATTGCTTTCCCTAGGAGAATTGCCAAGAACACATCTGCTGTCAAAGCAAGGAGAGAAACTAGTAACTGTAGCAGCAGACTTTTGTTGAGGAGTTCATTAAGTTGTACTTCTGGAGTACCCCGCACTAAAACTGCAACTGGATCACCAGCAAAATTTGTGAGGGCAATAGCTGCCATAGTATAGGTCTGCTTGCCGATATTAAGGCGCTTAGTGACTGGTTTTCCTGGAGATGTTACTGCCTCCTTTAACAAAGTTTCATCAGGTAAATTGACTTGATTTAGTTCTGAGTTAGAGTCAGGATTTTGACTCTGGTTTTTAGCTGTAGTTAAAATAAATTCTCCATCAGGTTTACGCAAATAAACTGCACTATAGCCCCCCCCAAAAGCTTTTAAAGTTTTTTCAACAATGGATGATTTGCCGTTGACAATATCTCCGGAAACCAAAGCCCCAATCACAGTATTTGTGTTTGGATCTTTAACAGGAGTTACCGTGTAACGAATTAGAGCATCCTGATCAATAAAATTAGGGAGCAAAGATGGAGACTCTTTGTCCAACTCAGACCGGTTCACAATCTCAGTAGTCTTAATTTGTTCGGGCTTTCTAAAAACTTGATCAACTAAATTGTTGGGGTTAAAAAAATCACCGGTTCGGTCTTGATTAGCACTAACAAGTATGGTTAAATCTCTTCCGACTAAAGTAGCATATTCAATTTTTCTAGCCTTAATTTCATTCTGTAGAATTTTTTTAACCTGCTGTTTGAGAGCTGGTTTTAAAGCATTACCTTGTTTCGCCGCAGCAATAATTGCAAAATTATCCGATTGCCCTCGGAAACCAAAACCCATTTGGTCAATTTTTGTATTGTAATTAAGTTGCGTAACCACTAACTCTGATTTAGCTTGGTTGCGCAGCTGATTATGGCCAGATGTAACAATTAGAAAAGCTCCTACACCAACTAAACCCAAGATGGAAATTAGTTCCGAGGTGAATAAACCCAACAACTGCTTGTTTCTGATCGGTAGGTCATAAAATCTCTGTAAGATTTTGTTTTGTTTGAGTTGAGTATTTCTAGACTGACTTGGGTTTGGCACTGCTTCGAGTGAAAATGGTGGGGATGATTCCATCACTTTGTCATCAGTAGCAAATTCTGACCAGCTGGCGGCAGTGCTATCACTATTTTGAGAATAGATCGATGGCTCTGTAGCCGAATCAGGAGAGGCGGTGCTATTGGTAGAATTTTGGGGCAGAGAAGAGGAAGAAGATTGAGTCATTTAATAAACCTCGTCATTGGTAATCGTTCATAGTTCATGGTTCATAGTTCATTGGACAGACTAATAGGTTTTTGGATTTTTTTGAGCTGTTGTTTGTGTTAATTATTGTCTACTATTACCCGTTAAATGTTAAGAAATTTCCGATTTTTTAAATAAGTCTAATAACACTACTTCACTTTGAATTGCCCGACATTCTCTTGCATTGCTTGGGCAACTGTTTGCAGTTGCCCAAAGGAAGACGAAACTAAAGTTGCTTCCTTTGAGGTTTTTGAGGCTATTACTGCGACTTCGTTCATGGTTTTGGTAACGGTGTCAGAGGCTTGAGACTGCACAACTGTTACTTTGGCAATTGCTTCGACTAGTTGATTAATCTCACTACTAGTTGAGGTGATTTTGTTAAGACTTTGGCGACTTTCATTAACTAATTGAGTCCCCGTCAGCACTTGTTCGTTACCAACTGCCATTGCCGCTACTACCTCTTTGGTTTCCGCCTGGATTTCTGTCACTAACTGCTCAATATCATTGGTGGCTACTGCTGATTGCTGCGCTAGTGTTCGCACTTGATCCGCAACGATTGCAAAACCGCGCCCTTCTTCTCCAGCGCGGGCTGCCTCCAGTGAGGCATTAAATGCTAGCAAGTTAGTTTGAGCAGCAAAGCTACTAATCAGGTTCACTACCCTGGAAATCTTTTCCGAAGACTCACCAAGGCGTTGCACTTTCTGGCGCGCTTGAGTTACTGTTTCTTGAATTGCTAACATACCATCAACTGTTCGATTCATGGTTGAATCGCCTTCTAAAACTGTTTCGGCAGCTTGTTGAACCGCTGCTTCCGCCTGCTTGGCTTTATTGGCAACTACAGCTACCGAATCAGCCATTTCTTTTGCACCCTTCAAAGCCAAAGCAATTTTTTGGGCTTGCTCCTGAGCTTCTACTGAAAGCGCTTGGACCGAAAATTGATTGCTAATGGTGGTTGCTGTTACCTGTTGAGCAGCCGCTTGCACTTGGGTGACAATTTTTCGCAAATTACCAACTGTGGCATTGTAGGAGTCAGCAACGGTGCCAATTTCATCCTCTGTCACCCGCACCCGAATGGTTAAGTCTCCTTTCCTGATTGGATCTACTTCCTTAAGTAGTTCCAAGATACGCTTCTGTAATTGATCTGAGACTAGGCTTTGTTGTTGAGCAGAGATTTTTTCCTGTTCAATTTGCGCTCTCTCTAGAGCAATTCCCACTTGTAGTGCTAATTGCGAAAACAAATCGACTTCAGAATGTTGCCAAACTCTCGAACCAGAACACTGATGGGCAATTAACAAGCCTATCAGTTCCCCTGCAACCAAAATTGGTGCTACCAAATTGGCTTTGACGGCAAAGGGTTCGAGTTGCTTGAGGTGACAGCTAGTCAAACCAGCTTGGTAAATATCCGGGGTGGCTTGAACCCGACCTTGCTTATATTTTTCTACATAATTGTTGGCAAAACAAGGGTCATCAATAAAGGCACCAAGAGCGTGGGGATAGCCCTCCTCTACAGATTCAGCAATGATTGTTCCTTGCCAGTTTTCGTTGAATTTGTAGACAATTACCCTGTCTGTGAACAGACATTCTCGGATCTTGATAACTGCTTTGGTGAAGATATTGTCAGTGTCTAGGGATTTAAACAGTTCAAGGGTAATGTCCTTGAGTAGCTTTGAGCGTTCACTTTCTAATTGTTGTTTTTGCAGCAATTCCTCTAGCTGCTCGGCCATGCTATTGATATTATCTGCCAGTTCCGCAATTTCGTCTTCCCCTTGTACTTTCAGGCGGGTATCCAACTCACCTCGACCAATTTTTGCCACGGCACTAGCAGCAGTAGTAATCGGATTTGTGGTTTTGTAAGCTACAATAGCGGCAATCGCTCCTAAGAGTAAGGCTGTAGCTCCTGTTCCCAGCAAAATCACCCGCAGCAATTGCGCTTGGGGAGCAAAGGCAACATTGGCTTCAATGCTTACTAGGGCTCCCGCATCAACTCTAGGCAGTCCTCCTGTGCGATTAACAGGAACATAGGTGACTAGGGATTTGGTTTCCTCTTCCAAGAGATTGGGATGCACTCCAGAATAAGATTGTTCCTTTTCCTGTAGTTTGGGCAATTGCGGCAGCATTCCCTCTAACTGCTGATTTTTGTGTTTGTCGTTGTTGGTTGCTAAGATTCGTCCCTGAGCATTGATCAGATGCCAGCTGCTATTACCATCTTCCAAATTTTTGAAAATATCCTCGGCGTCTTGTATGGGTATGCGTGTGCGCACAATTCCAATTAACTTGCCATTCTGTTTGACTGGTGCCGCAAACTCAATACTGAATTTTCCAGAAGATTTGGAAGGCTGGAAGTTGTTGATTGCGATTTGCTGAGTTTGAATTGCTTGCTTATAGTAACTACGGTCAGAGTAGTTACCTTTGAGGGGATTAGTTGATTGAGATTGGAACAGTACATTACCCTTTAAATCCAAAAAGACAACGCTATCATAAAAGCCTAGTGTTGACTGGAAACGGTCGAGTATTGCTCGCTTTTGCTCAATTGTCGTAGTTTCCCAAAACTGAGGCTGTGTGAAAATCTCGTGAGAGCTGAGTACCTCTGCCTCTTTATAGCGCTCCCAGAGAAACTGACTGAACTGCTCTGCCAGAGATTTGGTGAAAGTGAGTTGAACTTTGCTAATTTGCTCCTTAATTGAATTATTGGCAACTTGGTAAGCTATTCCCCCAATTGCTAACACGGGGAGCGTACCAACGGCTATCGCTAGGAGCATTGCTTTGAAGCGCAGACTCATGGCTGGCAACCAACGGCGTAGTGGTGAGTGGCTGGGAATTGTGTGGATGGTTTCGATTAGTTTTTTCTCTTCTATTGATGTACTCAGAACAGCTTTAGCAGGTGGAGGATCATTGGTGGCAAGGCTTTGGCTGCCCACTAAATAGTTGGCAGGGGATAGTAATCGACCATTGAGCTTACTCTGAGAAGTATTCTGGGGAGGAGTCTGAGTCATTTGAGCAACACAATTATTAAAAAAGGGAGAGAGGGAGAGAGGGAGAGAGGGAGAGAGGGAGAGAGGGAGAGGGGGAGAGGGGGAGAAAGGGAGAGGGGGAGAGGGGGAGAGAGTGAGAGTGTGAGAAATGTCGAGTTGCTCCTATTTCTTTACATCTTCTTCTACCCTTTCCCCACCTTCAATATT
>JAAHGS010000106.1 GCA_010692645.1 Symploca sp. SIO2E9 | reverse complement strand
TAATCAAAGCTTCGCCGTCGCAAGCGACGGCTCGCAAATCGTTGCACCCATTAATCGTTGCCCTATATCCACTCCTGCACTCTGGAGCAGTGAAGCAGTAAGAGAAGTTCCTGAACGGTGCATTCCCGCAATTACTAAGATCTTTTTTTTGAATGCTGATGCCTTCACAAAAACAATTCCTGCTTGCTTGAATTAGGCGCTAATTTGTTGTTGCCTGATCAATACTTTTGGTTCTATTTGAAAATCAACTGTGGCAGTCGAAAGGAGATCTTCCTCTACTTGTACTCTAAACATCGCGGCATCAATACAGCGATGTAGATAGACCTCTACATTATCTATATGACCAAGTACACCAGCGTTTAAGAAGTATACCCCAGGCAGAAGATAACACTTAAATTTGAAGTTAACTTGAATCACATTCCTTGGCTCGACGTATTCAATACCATGAGTTGCAGTATGGGAAGCGGAACCACCAAGCTCCAATCCATTCATCGTTTTGAGCAGCATACCAAATCTCACTTTATAGGCTGCCTCGTCAAATATCACAGAATAATGATAAACATACTCATGGTTTCTACAGAGAACATTGACAACTTTTCCCTCAGAATTAGTAATGTAACAGCTTTCAATCTTGGCACTGCGAGCCACATAAGAGATTGTGCTTTTGGGGATCAGACCAGGATCATAATAAGACTCAGCTTTATCCTTCTTCGTCTGCCGATGCTTTAGCTCATTTTCCTGAAGGAAGTAAATCTTTTCTAGATTATTCTTGGACTCTTGACAATTAAAATATCTCATTTCCTGCCGCAAGACTTCTAGCTTGTCAGCGGGAGCATAAGCTAGTTTGTGGTATTTAGAAATCACAGACTTGGGAGAGCCACTCAGCAATAATTCCCCGCCATCCATCAATACTGCGCGATTACATAGCTCGACAACTGAAGAGGCTGAATGGGAAACAAACAAGATTGTTCCCCCTCGCTCTTGAATAGACTGGATACGAGCAAAGCACTTACGCTGAAAAACCTCATCTCCCACTGCCAGAGCTTCATCTACCACCAAAATGTCAGGCTCAACACTAATGGCAACGGCAAATGCTAGTCTGACAAACATACCACTGGAGTAGGTCTTTACAGGTTGATCAATAAAGTCTCCAATATCTGCAAATGCAGCAATCTGATCAAACTTAGCTTCAATCTCTTGCCGAGATAAACCTAGTAGCCTACCATTGAAGAAGACATTCTGGCGTCCTGTAAATTCCGGGTTAAACCCACTCCCCAGTTCTAACAACGCCGAAACTCGACCTTTGACCTTAACTTCACCTGTCGTCGGAGTGAGGGTACCGACAAGAATCTGGAGGAGAGTACTTTTTCCGGAGCCATTGCGTCCTACAATCCCTAAAGTCTGACCTTTAGGGACTTCTAGGTTAATATTCTGTAGTGCCCAAAACTCATCCGCCCTGCTTTTACCTGGCAATAGCAAATCTTTGAGCCGGTCTACAGGTCGTGCGTATCGCTTAAAGCACTTCGAGACACTCTTCAGAGAAATCGCAAGTTCACTCATCACACACTATTGTCGTGAAAACCACGACTCGAACACACACACACAACCTAACAATACCTCAGCCAATGATGCAAGTCACTGTCAACAAGTCTATATTGTTACATGGGACTTGTGATAGTTGTTCCCTACTCCCTACTTCCTTCTCTGGCAGGTGAAAGACGCCTTTGTGTTGTAGCTGCATAAGGTATTGCCAGACAAATACAAAATAAACTAATGAGTCGATAAGAATGTAAGATTGCTAGAGCAAAACAGCTCATAATTATCCCAGAAATAGCTGCTACCAGAAAACCAAAAATTATATATTTTTCACCTTGATATTCACTATAATAGTTGACAAACTTACGGATAGAGATAAAAACGATATATCCGATCACACCAGATAGCGCCAAGGTAAAAGGTATGCCGATTTCAGATGCTAGTTGTAGAAATATATTGTGCGCGTGGTTTACGCCGTAGGTTTGAGTGCCTAGTCGCCTTTCACATTCTTGGGGCATATTGCCAATCGCCCAGCCCATCCAAGGCTTTTCTCTAATTAGATCAATTGTGCATTGATAAAATTCAATTCTCTTGTTTTCAGTTGATATTGACATGTTGGATAGTCTTGACCAGAGTACAGTAGGAATTACTCTTCTTAATGCTAATGTCAACCAACCCAATTCAGACAGGGAAATAGATATAGATATAAAGATGGTCGATGTCGTGATCGCTAGAAATTTTGATTTACTATATATGGTGAAAGAAATTATGATTAATAAAAATAAAATAAATGCATTTCTTGAACCAGACCAAGATAGCATTAATAAAAGTAAAAAAATACAAAATAAGATAATAAATATCCTTGTTAATTCCCCATTAACAATTTCCGGAAGTTGATCATTGTCATCAAATTCAGGTGAATTCCAAAAAACCATATTATCAATTTCACTCAAGAGCAAACCAATGGCTACACCCAAGACTAAGACACAATAAAAACCTAGGAGATTAGGATTGCCAAAACCAGCTGATAGTCTAACACCCAAAGCTACTATGGATACTTTAATGGCTGCAAAATATTTATGGGGATAAAAAAAAGATTTACCTTGCCAGTCCCAGTATTTTTCTCCCAATGCCACAATAAACACTGGCAAAGCGGTCAAAACAAAAGACCAGGCAATAATTCTAAGCTCTGAAGGTTTGTATGATCGAAGACTGATCAGAAAAAAAAAGGAAAAACAGAACAGGTAATCTATAAGTGTTACCGGATAAATCATGGGTTGGGTGATCGAGTGAATTCCCCATCCCCAGGAAGCGCCTGTTCTGAACATCATCCAGATGGACAAAATTATCAAGGAGCTAGCAATTAAAGTTTGCTCTCTTGTTAATGATTTGTAATTGAAGCTCAAGGCTGAGACTACAATAGCACCAAGATAGAGCGCTATACAAAAATAAGGACTAATGGGAAGGACTAAAGTGCCAAGAGCTAAGAAAGTGCAGTAATTAGGTAGTCGCGACCTTAATTTAGTCATAGATACATTTTTCTACTGATTCCTGGTGATTCTAGGATCTGCATGCAATAGTGTGATCTCACCCAAAGTTCATCTGCTGATAAGTTATTATTGACAGCTTCTGAAAGAGTGCTAATCACTTCTGAAAAAACTATTGTGGATAGGTGTTGGCTAGAAACTGCCATAATTTGGGGATGTGCGGTAGAAATAACCTGTTCATGATTATTAACTAACGATTCATGAAGTTTTTCTCCTGGACGCAACCCAGTAATCTCAATCGCTATATCAACCTCTGGGGTTAAACCTGCTAGTTTGATCATTTGTTGGGCTAGGTCAATAATTTTTACTGGCTTACCCATATCTAAAATTAGAGTCTGACCCGATTGTCCCACTGCTAGGCTTTGAATCACTAATTGAGAAGCCTCGGGAGTAGTCATAAAATAGCGAGTCATTGAACCGTCAGTAACTGTTACAGGGCCACCTCTGTCAATTTGGGTTTTGAAGATTGGCACTACACTGCCACGACTGCCGAGGACGTTGCCAAATCGCACCACAAGAAAGCGAGTACGGCTGTAAGTAGCAGAGGCTTTGACCATTAGTTCTGCTAGACGCTTGCTCAAACCCATAAAGTTACAGGGATCAACAGCTTTGTCAGTGGAAATGAGGACAAAGGCTTTGACGCCATATTGATCAGCTAGTTGGGCCAGATGAGCCGAGCCCAGGGAATTATTCTCTAGTGCTTCAGTGGGGTTCCCCTGCATTAAAGGAACATGCTTATGGGCAGCAGCATGAAAGATTATTTCCGGTTTCCAGGTGGAGAATATTTTCTCAATCCGGCTTTGATGGCGGATATCGGCAATTATCGGGATAGCGTTGAGGTTGGGGAAGTCTCGGTGCAATTCCTGCTTGATATTGAAAATGCTGTTTTCGCCACGTCCCAACAGTAGTAAGTGTTTTGGCTCTAGACGAGCTAACTGACGACAAATTTCTGAGCCAATGCTACCGCCAGCACCAGTGACGAGAACCGTACTTTGCAGGATTTGCGATCGCGCCGAGGGAAATTGCGAGTTAAACTCTTCAGATAGGTCAAGTCTAATCTCAGGGCGTCCTAGGATATCTTGGATTTGGATTTTTCTAGCTTGGCGTGTGAGATTACGGTCATCGAGAATCTCTGCTTGTCCTGGTAGGACTTTCAGTTTCACTGGTGTGCCGTGAGCTAGATTGACTAATTTGCGTATTTGTGATGCTTTAGCAGAGGGCATGGAAATTAGTACTTCATCGGCTCTGAAGCGTTGGGCAATTTCTACCATCTGGGAAGTCTGACCCAAAACTGACACCCCTTCTACTTTCCTTCCGATTTTAGTTGAGTCATCATCGATAAATCCGACAATTTTCAAATTCAGTTGTGGATTTTGCCTTACTTCCTGGACTATTTGGGAACCTGCCATCCCTGCTCCCACCAGCAGCACCCTTTTATAATTTCTTTGGGATCGCTCTTTCAGAAAGGGACGGCGGAAGTATAGACTGATTTGGCGTTGCTGGAGGAACCAACGGCGAGCATAACGCAGGGCAATCATCTGCATTAGGCAAAAGCTCCAATCGATTGCGGCAACGCCTAGGGGAATCCCAGAAAAGGGGGTAAAACGGGGAATAATTAGGCGGGTGGTGACTAGAACTAGCAGAGAATAGAAACTGACAGCATTGAATATGGAGGTGGCGTCTTTAAGACCAAACAGACGCCAGACTTGCTTGTAGAGTCCAAAAATAGTCTGAAGGAACAAACGTCCAGGGATGGCTAGCAAGGGCAGCATCCAGGCTAGAGTTTGATGAGTGGCTGGAATATCTCCTTCAAAGCGAATTAGGAAGGCGAGGCTGCAAGCAAACCAGGCAACGAAACTATCAAGGCTGAGTTGTCCGAGTCGATATACAGAGGGAAATATTGCTCGCTTGGGCATGAAAGTAATCCCCAGAGACTAGGGCAGCAACTTTTAAGGATACCCTTGCTTATGCATCTGGGCTAGTGTGAGGTTTCTTGTGGGACATTTCCTTTTTGAGGTGGGGGATTTGCTCGCGGATGATGGCGGCGAGGACAGCCACCATGAAGCTAGCGATGATAGCAAGCACTGCTATTTGTAATAGGGAGCGCGTTGGTTTCATCTCGTATTCGGTCACAATCTTGATGGAGATGACTTTAGAGGTAAAATTAGCAAGATTTTTCTGGGCTGGCTTGAGATATTGCTTGTCAAATTCTAGGGCAGTAATGGTAGTAATTTGGTTAGTGCGCTTGCTTTCTAGGGCCTCTAGTCTGAATGCCAAGGCTTCTAGGCTCAACGTGGTTTGAGTACTCTGGGCATTGCTGCCAGTGGCAGGGCGGACTTTAGTAATTTCTTGTTCGAGTTGAGCTAAAATCTTTTTGTTCCTGTTGATCGCTAGGTCTATGTTTTGCAGGCTATTTGCTGCGGTTTCAGCTACTGTTGCTTGCAACTGGGTTGCCAGCATAGTAGTGAGGTTGGAGCCAGCTTTGTCTAGGTAACTGGTATCTGGCGAGTTCAGAGTCAGCTCAATTTGCTGAGTCTGAGTGTTATAGTTAGCTCTAGCATCGACTTCGTCTATCTCTTTGTAGTGGTGCTTTAGGAGTTCGACGGTGAGGTTACTGGCTTGGTTAATGTTGAGGCCTGGTATTCCTGTAACAGGGAATTCTACGGGTTTTACTGACAGATTTAGCTGTTTCTGGTATTGTTGGGGCTGGAGTAAGGAAAGGACGATGGCAGTAGCAGAGATCCCGAAAGTCGTAAGTGAAATAAATCTCCAACTACGGTTGAAAAAATGGAAAATGTCTAGGAGAGAAATTTCGCCTTCATCCTGAATTGTTCCTAGTTCTGTTTGCGGCATTTACGTCAGTTAAGCTTACATAGGTATTATCAGAGCTAACATAGCAGAACTATAGCTGTAGAGGATATGAGATGAAGGAAATGGCTGACGCACCAAAAGCTCTGCTGAACTTGCAAGAAAAAATTAATAACTGTACTGCCATCATTGGTGTTGTCGGTCTAGGATATGTAGGCTTACCATTTGCTGTAGAAAAAGCGAAAGTTGGATTTCAGGTGCTTGGAATCGAGCAGAACCTCCTCAGAGCAAAACGAGTTAACCAAGCTGACAACTATATTAGTGATCTCAAAGACGAAGATTTAAAGCAAGTTGTCAAAACTGGTAAGCTCAAAGCAGTTTCTAGTTTTGAGCAGGTGTCAGAGATGGATGTGATTGTTATATGTGTACCAACACCTCTGACGAAAAACCTGACGCCCAACTTAAGCTACATTGAAAAAGTTACTCAAGGGATTGCAAAACATCTCAGACGTGGGCATCTGATTATTTTGGAGTCGACTACATATCCAGGTACTACTGATGAAGTTATGGGTCCTCTGCTGGAACAAAATGGTAAATTAGTGCAGGGTAAAGATTTTTTCCTCGCTCACTCTCCAGAGCGGGTAGATCCAGGTAATAAACGTTACACAACTAAAAACACTAGTAAAGTTGTGGGAGCTTCTGATCAATATTCCCTGGAAGTGGCTAAATCATTCTATGAGCAGACGATAGATCAAGTAGTAACTGTTAGCAGTGCTAAAGCCGCTGAGTTAGTAAAGGTATTTGAAAATACTTTTAGGGCAGTAAATATTGCCTTAGTAAATGAATTAGCCCTCCTGTGTGATTGCATGAAGCTTAATGTTTGGGAAGTTTTAGATGCTGCTAATACTAAACCTTTTGGTATTATGCCTTTTTACCCAGGGCCAGGGGTGGGGGGTCACTGTATTCCGATTGATCCACACTATTTGGAATGGAAAGCCAAGGAATTTAACTTTGAAACTCATTTTATTGCCTTGGCAGGTGAAGTTAATCGGCGTATGCCAAAATTTGTTAGGGAAAAAGCGTGGAAAGTCCTTAATAATTTAGGGATTGCTCCAGCCAAGGCAAAGTTGCTTATCATCGGTGCTGCCTATAAAAAAAACTTGGCTGATTGGCGAGAGTCACCAGCAATTACAGTTATTAACTACCTTTTAGAAGATAGTATGAGTGTGGTTTACCATGACCCCTATGTTCCGGAAATTACTGTGGCAGGAAAGACTTTTTACTCTGTTGAACTTACAGATGATAATATAGCGACAGCTGATTTAGTAATTATAATTACTGACCATAGCCAGATTGATTATATCAATCTTGTCGAGAATGCCAAAGCAGTTTTAGATACGCGGGGTGTTACTAGGCATTTAGAATGTGCTCAGGAAAAGGTGATGCTGCTGTGAATAAGCTGATTGTAGTTGGTGCTGGGAACTGGGGGAAAACTCTAGTGCTTAATTTTTACAACTTGGGGGCACTAGCAGGTGTTGCTGAGGTAAATCCTGATCTACGGAAGAATATTTTAGCTACTTATCCAGAGGTAGTTAGCTATAGCGATTATCAGGAAGTTTTGGACGCAGATGTTCAGGCAGTGGTTTTGGCAACACCAGCACCAATGCATTATCAAATGGCTCTGGCTGCTCTGAAAGCTGGTAAGGATGTCTTTGTTGAAAAGCCTATGACTTTGCAGACAAATGAGGCGCGAGTCTTGGCAGAATATGCCCAAGAGCATTCACGTATCTTGATGGTGGGGCATCTATTGCTTTATCAACCAGCAATCGCCTGGATGCGGGAATATTTGGCTAGTGGGAAAGCAGGAGAGGTTCTGCATGTGGCTACCCAAAGGGTAAAGCTGGGTAAGGTACGTACTCAGGAAAATGTCTGGTGGTCTTTTGCTCCCCATGATATCTCTGTAGTATTGGATTTGCTAGGCAATCCTCAGATTCATCAGGTACAAGCTCAGGGACATGCCATGTTGCAACAAGGAATTACTGACAATGTACATGTAGACATTAGGTTTGAAAGTGGTCAAATGGCACACATTCACTGCTCCTGGTATTGGCCGTTGCTACAGCGCAGTACAGTAGTGATTGCGAGCAAGCAAATGGTCGTTTATGACGAGGTTTTGCAAAAAATCACTGTATATGATAAGGGTGTTGATCAGCACTTAAGAAATCTCGACCAGGGAAGTTGGAGTCCAGAGGTGAGGGCATCAGAACCGCTAAGAATTGAGTGCGAACACTTTCTGCACTGTCTCAATACTCGCGAGCAACCCCATTCAGATGGCTGGAATGGTTTGGCAGTGGTAGAAATCTTAGAGCAGGCTCAGGAGGCAATGGGTGCCTGATTACTTTGCCCACGAGTCAGCTTATGTAGATAAAGGTGTTCAGATTGGGGAGGGCACGAAAATCTGGCACTTCTGCCATGTTATGGGCAAGGCAAAAATCGGTAATAATTGCTCACTAGGGCAAAATGTATTTGTGGCAAACAATGTAGTTGTAGGTGATGGCTGCAAGATTCAGAATAATGTCTCTCTCTATGAGGGAGTGATTCTGGAGGATTATGTGTTTTGTGGACCGAGTATGGTGTTTACTAACATTAAGACACCTCGCTGTGAGTTTCCCCGTAATACTAGTGATGATTATCGAACCACTTTGGTGAAGCGGGGGGCAAGTATCGGAGCTAATGCCACAATTGTTTGTGGGACAACACTTCACGAGTATGCTTTTGTAGCAGCTGGGGCAGTTGTCACCAGAGACGTACCTGCTTATGCGATCGCAGCTGGTGTTCCTGCAAAAATAATTGGTTGGATGAGTGCCTATGGGGATTTACTAGAGTTTGATACCGATGGTTATGCAACTGACTCGACTGGCGTGAAATATCAGAAAGTATCAGCGAACGAAGTTAGAAGGAGTGGGTAGAAAGTTGCGGTGACTAAATTAACATTCTCAGGAATATCTAAAGGGGACTTGAAGCAGTTTATCCATCTTCAAGAGTGTGGAACTACAGCTTATCCATGGACTGAGATGAATTCAATACCCTTGGATGAAAGAGAACAGCGTCAAGTACAAGATATTACCTCTCGTTTGCTCAATTATCAGACTCATTTAATGAATGAAGCCACAATCTGGGCTAGGGGTATTTATCCACTTTTAGTTCTGGCAGAACGAGAAAATATCCAGGCTTGGGCGGAGGTTTCTCTAAAAGCGCGATACACTAAGTTTGAACTAGATGGAGTTGCAGACGGTGTTTTGGGGAAATCAGCAACAGGTTGTTTGGAATCACCTTATTTAGTTGTAGTAGAAGCTAAAAATGGAGTAGAAGCAGAAAACCCTCTATTTCAATTGTATGGACAACTCCTGGCAGCAGCTCACTTAAACTGGGAGAGTGAGGGTCATGACCCTCAGGAAATTTTTGGGTGCTATACGATTGCTGACAGTTGGACATTTATTAGAGGAGAAGTTGAGGCAATAGAGTCTGAGCTTCCTACCTTGCGAGTAGAATATTCCAGAGAATATGTTGAAAAACTGGAAGCTGAGACAATCCTGAGGATTTTGAAGGGGGTGGTTTCTAAATATCTGCTTTTAAATATCTTCTGATAAATAAAAATTAATAGTATTATTATCTATTGAGTGGTGAAGGAGTGAGAGTGAGTAAACAGAAAATCCCTCTTCTAGATCTCAAGCCGCAATACGAAAGTATCAAAAATGAGATCCAGGATGCAATTAACCGTGTGCTTGAATCTGGTCAATTTATCATGGGTCCAGATGTTAAGCTGTTTGAACAGGAAGTAGCAAAGTACTTAGGGGTAAAACATGCAATTAGCGTCAACTCTGGTACTGATGCTTTAGTAATTGGTCTCAGGGCGCTGGGTATTGGTAAAGGAGATGAGGTGATCACAACCCCTTTTTCTTTTTTTGCCACTGCTGAATCTATTAGTAATGTAGGGGCAACACCAATATTTGTGGATGTTGATGAGTGCACCTTTAACATTAATCCAGACTTGATAGAAGAAAATATTAGCGAACGGACAAAAGTAATCCTGCCCGTACACCTATATGGTCGTCCCGCAGAGATGGGAAAGATCATGGCTCTGGCAAAAAAATATAACCTCAAGGTCGTTGAAGATTGTGCTCAGAGTTTTGGGGCACGTTACAGCGGCAATTGCAGCACTTGTAATAGGAGTTGTCAACCTGATACCTATTTAAGCAAACATACTGGAACAATTGGAGATATTGGAGCCTACAGTTTCTTCCCTAGTAAAAATTTAGGTGCCTACGGCGATGGTGGCTTGATTACGACTGATGATGACGCTCTAGCTGAAAATGCCCGAATGCTAAGAGTGCATGGTGCTAAAAAAAAGTACTATAACGAAGCAGTTGGTTACAACTCCCGTCTTGATACGCTTCAGGCAGCAATTCTTAGGGTCAAATTGCCACATATTGAAACTTGGAATAATGCTCGTTATGAAGCTGCTAAAAATTACAAAGATTTATTGGCTAACCTGAACAACATTAAACCCCCTGAGTATTTAAATGGTCATGTTTTTCACCAGTACACTGTTTGCATTGCAAATGGAAAACGTGATCAGACACAACGTTATCTAGCAGAACATAGCATTGGCACTATGGTCTACTACCCAAAGCCAATTCATAAATTGCCAATCTATACAGGATTAAATTGCAATTTACCTGTCTCGGAAAAGACTGCCACTGAGGTACTTAGCTTACCTATTTGGCCTTGGATATCTCAAGAGGTTCAGGAGAAAGTTATTGAACATCTACAACTTGCCCAAATATGAATGGGTTATTAAAAGGACTTAAACAATCCCTACTAGGCAGTCAGTTTGCCCAAAACGTCGCAGTGATTGCAGGGGGAACTCTATTAGGTCAAGGTTTAGTAGTGCTAGCATCCCCTATTATTACTCGACTATACACACCAGCAGATTTTGGGGTGCTGGCAGTCTACACTTCCATCCTCTCGATTCTGACAGTAGCAGCTTCAATGCGATATGAGCTAGCTATTCCCCTACCGAGAAAGGAGGAAGATGCAGCTAATCTGCTAGTTCTATCACTATCAATTGTCTTATGTATAAGCCTACACTTAGGAATTGTAGTCTGGCTATTTGGAGATCAATTAATAAATTGGCTAAATATTCCAGCCCTGAAATCCTATCTATGGCTATTACCCCTTGGTTTGCTAGCAGCAGGAGTGCACCAAGTTTTTAACTATTGGGCTGTGCGCAAGAAAGAATTTTCTCTTATTGCGCAGACTAAACTGAGACAAGGATTTGGTATTGTGTTCGTTCAACTGGGCTTAGGATTACTTCAGTTAAGACCTATCGGTCTACTAGCAGGAGATATGATGGGACGTTCAAGTGGAAGTTGGACTTTGGCAACCTTTGCTTGCAGGCGAGACTCGCAAGCACTTAAGTCTGTAAACATAGAAGGGATGCGCAGAGTCGGTTATCGCTTTATAGGCTTTCCGCTTATTTCTACTGGCTCAGCTATTTTAAACAGTGCAGGGCTTTATATACCTTCAATTTTGCTAGCAACATTCTACGGAACTCAAGCAGCAGGATACTTCGCTTTAGGGCAACGGGTAATTACTATACCAATGACTTTGCTAGGTCAATCAGTAGCGAAGGTATATTTTGCTGAGGCTTCTAACTTAGTGCGCCAGAATCCGAGCGCACTTGTCTCATTGTTTCAGAAGAGTGTAAGCAGAATGCTAATTCTTGGCATTGCGCCTATGATTTTGTTGGGTATCACTGCTCCCTGGATATTTAAATCAGTTTTTGGTGCTGCTTGGATTGAGGCTGGTCAATATGTAAGTGTTTTGTCTTTGCCCTATTTAGTGCATTTCATTGTAGTGCCTTTATCTCAGACCTTGAATATCTTGGAAAGACAGGATTTGCAGTTTTTATGGGATATGGGACGAATCTCTATAGTCGCAGCAGCTTTTTTTATTGCCGAAAAAAATGAATGGAATGCAATTGGGGCTATTACTTTGTATAGTCTTGCACTTTTGTTAGCTTATTCGTGCTTGATGGTGATATTATGCTACGCACTACATAATTTCAATACAAACAATTTAGATTCACAGTGATTATTAGTAATCAAAATAGTTAGCCAATTTATAATTAGCATTTTTTTAGTTAGCAATTGACCTAAATGGAACTTTGGACACTCCGACTAATACATTGGCTTGTTAACCCATTCATCTTGGGGCTATTAACGCGCACTTTCTTTGGAAGGTTTCGATATTTGTCTTTTCCAACTATATTTATTTTTTCTTACTTTGTATTGATATATCTTCAAGCATTAAATATATACTTAAACAAAATTTATGAATTTAGTTTTTTGATAGCCACTTGGCTGGTTCCATATATATTTGTTCTCACAGCAGCAGCATGGCTTTTTTTGATGAATCATGGACCTCGAAAGAATCGTTCATCATTTTTTAAACATAGGGTTTCGACCCGAGAAGAAAAAATAGTCAAGTTAACCCCTTTTATTTCTACACTATTGGTAATCTTACCAATAATATATCTAATTGATAAAGGCATAGAAGGAACAGCCTTTTTCTTTCTAATTTCTAACCCAGGTGAAATTCAGGAAGCCCTTAAATTAAGAATTGGAGGTCTTGTGAGCAATTACAGCCCAGTAATGACGGTAATATACTCATATAGTCGCTCACTATTTTATCCTATCTATATAGCTATAATGGTTGCCTTGAGAGTAAACGGCTTAATTTCCAAAACACATTTATCAGCTGTCTTGGCAGTTGCTGCCTTATATTCAGTTTTTACTGCTGCAAAAGCGCCTCTTGCAACTTTACTAATAACTGGATTGATTTCAGCATATTTTTCCAAGCGCAGTCGCATACTAAGCATCCGTTTTTTATCTTTGGCATTCTTAGGGTTGTTTTTACCAGCTTTACTTTACCCACTTTGGTTTGGTAGTGAAAGCCAAGATACTCTCTTCGTCGCTGCCAGTAATTTATGGCGACGTCTTACTCTAGTTCCGTCTCAAGCCAGCGCTGTATACTTTGAGGCTTTCACAAATACTTATCCTCACTTGGGCTTTAGCTCCAATCGTTGGCTTGCAACTATATTTGGCGTAGATTATAATCCAACTCCCTCTTTGATATATAAAGATTACTTACAGGGTAGTGTCGAAGGAGGTCTTGTTAACGCTTCATATTTTGCATCTTTTTACGCAGATTGGGGTATTTTAGGGGTTGTTTTTGGTACAGGTATGGTTGCTCTAATCTTGGCTTCTCTTCAAATATTCTTTGACCGCTCCAATGCTGATGCGTTAACAACTGGGATACGAGCTGTTGCTTTAGTTGCTACCGTACAGTTGATGCTAACAAATTTCTACTCAGTTTGCCTGGGAAGAGGCTTGATATCTTCTTCAATTTTACTCATCATTATCAATTTTTTTTTCAAAAAGAGTAAGTCTAGATTTATATAAAAATAAATTCAGTTCATGAGTATCTCTAAAATTACAAATGATTTTGTAAATGCATTGATTGGTAGCAACAACTTTGAGCTTTGTTTGGGGTACATAAATAGAAAAATATACCCAATAGACTTAGAGTTTACGCTTTTGAAAGAAGGAAAATATTATTCACCCAAGGATTTACATGGCACACCTATTAAGAAATATAAATCTGTTGGCTCTCAATATAACCCAACCCGTATTGCTGCTTATGCTCTAGCTCATTTCAATAGATATTTTAATAATCATAACCAAACTAGCCATGATATTTTTCTCCAGATGGCAGACTGGTTTATGAAATCTGAGGATGGTATTTGGCGATACTTATTTAACTGGAATGATTTAAAGGCTCCTTGGATTTCATGTATGAGTCAAGGTGAAGGAATAAGTGTTTTAACCCGTGCTTACTGGCTTACAAAGAATGACAAATATCTACAGCAAGCAATAAAAGCTACTGCTCCCTTCTCGCTGTATATTTGTGAAGGAGGAGTGCGTTCTAAAATTGATGGGAAGTGGGAATTTTTGGAAGAATATCCTTCTTCATCTCCAACTCATACACTTAATGGTTTCTTATATACATTAATAGGAATACTAGACCTTAGCGAATTTTATCCACAAACTATACATGAAACCGGATTAAATGAACTACTAAAGACATTATCGAGTCAATGGCAACTTTGGGATTTATCATACTGGTCAGCCTATGATTTACATTTGAGTAAATCGAGGTTGAGAAATTATGTAACTGTTTCCTATCACAAAATACATATTTCATTAGTAAGATATCTTTATTCAAGGTTTGAAGATCTGGAACTAAAGGAATGTTTTGAAACCTGGCTTGATTATTATAATTCTCCTATTAACCGCGTAAGAGCACTGGCGGCTAAAGTGAAGTATCGAATGGAAGTGCCTCCATCAAGATAAAGTTTGGATACTGGATAATATGGAAGCTATTTGTCACTTAACTTCTGTCCATTCCCCGCAAGATATCAGAATATTTCATAAGGAGTGCAGGATTCTATTGCATGCTGGTTATCAAGTAAGTTTAGTAGTGCCTTATGTAAAAGACGAGAAAGTCGATGGCATAAAATTTCTAGCAGTCTGCCAACCCCACAATCGATGGGAACGCATGACTCGTACACTCTTCCAAATATACAGAAAATCATTAGTCGAAGAGGCAACTATATACCACTTTCATGACCCTGAATTGATATTAATAGGTTTACTATTAAAAGCACGAGGAAAAAAAGTTATCTACGATGTGCATGAAGACGTACCGCGTCAAATTCTGAGTAAAGCCTACATTCCGAAGTCCTTGCGGCATATCACTGCATGGATAGTAGAGATGATAGAAAACTTTGCAGTCAAGCATTTTGATGGTGTTGTTACAGCAACTCCATTTATCCGCGATCGCTTCCTCAAACTTGGATGCCATGCGGTAGACGTGAATAACTACCCAATACTTTCTGAATTAAACTTATCTAATGTAGATTTCTCTCAAAAAGAACGTGCCGTTTGTTATGTAGGTGGAATTTCAGACATACGAGGTATTTTTGAAATGATTGAGGCAATTGGGAAAACAGATGCAAAGTTATTACTAGCTGGAAAGTTTGCCAATAGGGATCAACGTAATCAAGCTCTAGCAATGCCAGGTTGGACTAATGTACAGGAACTGGGACAATTAAATCGAGATGAAGTTGCTCAAACTTTAGCAAGAAGTTTAGCCGGGTTAGTAGTATTGCATCCAATTATTAACTATATTGATGCACTTCCAGTAAAAATGTTTGAATACATGGCTGCTGGAATTCCTGTCATTGCCTCTAATTTTCCCCTATGGAGAGACATTGTTGAAGGTAATCAATGCGGTATCTGTGTTGACTCCTTAGCTCCAAAAGCGATCGCAGAGGCAATTGAGTGGATTGTAGATCACCCAAAAGAAGCAAAAAGCATGGGAGAAAATGGGCGTAAAGCAGTTGAAGAAAAGTATAACTGGGAAACCGAAGCTAAAAAACTGTGCTCACTATATAGTGAACTACTACTATGAAATTAATTACTATTGTCGGAGCTAGACCTCAGTTTATTAAAGCTGCAGCAGTTTCCCGTGCGATCTCCCAGTACAATCAAAAATATCCCACTCATGCTATCCGGGAAATTATAGTTCACACTGGTCAGCACTACGACCCCAATATGTCAGATGTGTTCTTTGCCCAAATGCAGATTCCCCAGCCTAACTATCACCTGGGTATAGGCAGTTTCTCGCATGGTGCTATGACTGGACGAATGTTGGAAAAAATTGAGGAAGTGATTCTTAAAGAAAAACCCGATACCGTTTTGGTATATGGTGATACTAATTCAACTCTGGCAGGTGCTCTAGCCGCAGTCAAGCTTCATATTCCTGTAGCTCATGTAGAAGCAGGGTTGCGCTCATTCAACATGCGAATGCCAGAAGAAGTTAATCGGGTTTTGACTGACCAGATTTCTAATTGGTTATTCTGTCCAACGGAAACAGCGGTTAGAAACCTTAAGAGAGAAGGTATTCTTGAGAGTGGGCAGTCATTGGTAAGCAATGTTGGAGACGTAATGTACGATGCAGCGCTGTTTTATAAGAAAATCGCCCAACCCACAAAGGCAATTGCCTCCCTTATCAAAGAATTAGATGAGTCTTTTTACTTAGCCACTGTCCACAGAGCAGAAAACACAGATGATCCAATTAAACTAAGTAATACCATAGATGCCTTAGAGACTATCTCTAAAACTACACCCGTAGTGCTGCCGTTGCATCCCCGCACTAACAAATTATTGTCTAGCCAGCACATATCCTACATTCGACTAATAGAGCCAGTGGGTTATTTTGACATGATCACCCTACTCTCCAAGTGTAATGGGGTTTTTACAGATAGTGGAGGTTTGCAAAAGGAAGCTTATTTCTTTCATAAGCCCTGCATCACCTTGCGTGATCAGACTGAGTGGGTAGAACTAGTAGAACAGGGTTGTAATGTTTTAGTCGGTGCAGATAGAGAAAAAATAATAGAAGCAGAAAATAATCTGATTAATTTAAAAGAAATTACTCATAATAACTATTCAAATTATTTATATGGTCAGGGTAATTCAGCCAATAAAGTTATTGATCAACTTATAAAAAACAGTTAATGAAAATTTGGATTATTAATCACTATGCAACACCTCCTGAACAAGGAACTAGTACTCGACATTATGCTCTAGTTAAAGAGTTAGAAAAGTACAATCATGAAATAACAGTTATTGCTGCTAGTGTTCATCATTTATTAAAAAACAAACACAACAAATACTCTCAAGAATTAAAGGCTTGGCAAGATTCAGCAGTAAAATTTATATTTTTATCAACTCCCGAATATCAAGACAATAGCATTGAGCGTTTGTGGAATATGTTGTGCTTTGCATGGCAAGTTATACAACTACCAAGACGAATAGATTACGAACTTCCAGATATAATCATTGGCTCATCTGTACATCCTTTTGCTGTATGGGCAGCAGAACGGATAGCGGCAAAATATAAGCTTAATTTCTGTTTTGAAGTTCGGGATTTGTGGCCGCAAACATTGATTGATATGAAGGTTATCAGTAAATATCATCCCTTGACAATTATTCTAAGCAAGCTAGAAGTATACCTTTATAAAAAAGCGAGTCTAATTATTACCTTGCTGCCATACGCCCATGAATACATTTCTAAGCTTGGTATTTCTGCAAGTAAGATTGAATACCTTCCGAATGGTGTTGATCTAGACCTATTTAAAGATATTTCACCGCCTCAAGATTCTAAAGAACATCTAACCATTATGTACCTCGGTGCTCACGGACCAGCTAATGGTCTTGATACTTTAGTTGAAGCTGCAGCTGAGTTAGAAGAAAATCAAGCTTCAAAGCAAGTTTATTGGCGTTTAATTGGAGAAGGCCCCGAAAAAGAACACCTAAAAGTAAAAATAGAAAATTTGGGTTTGCAAAGTATCAAACTAGAGAATAGTGTGTCCAAATTGAAAGTACCTCAAGTCATTCAAGAAGCAGATATTCTTGTATTCCACTTGTTAAATGTTGAAGTTTTTCAGTATGGCATTAGTCCAAACAAACTATTCGATTACCTGGCTTCTCAGAGACCTATTGTTTTTGGTTGTGCTGCTCGTAACAATCCAGTAGCAGAGGCAGGTGCGGGAATTACAGTTTCTCCAGAAGACCCAAAAGCAATGGCAGAAGCCATCCGTCAACTTGCAGAGCTCCCACTTAGCCAAAGAATTGAAATGGGGAAGCGAGGTCGCGACTATGTTGAGCAAAATCACAGTTATAGGTATCTTGGTGCTAGACTTAATAGTCTTCTAGAGAAAGTTTTGTGGTGTTGAGGAGAATCTAGTAGTGACTTCTAAGGATAAAAATCAAAAGTTACAACAATTAATTAAATGGCTAGGAGATAGAGTGGTATCAGCGATCGCCCTTTTCCTTCTCTCCCCCTTGCTACTGCTAATTGCGATCGCTATCTATATAAACATGGGTGATCCTATACTTTTCGCCCAACCCCGCCCCGGCAAAGAAGGTCGCATCTTTACCTTCTACAAATTCCGCACTATGACTAATGAGTGTGACTCCAGTGGTAATCTTTTACCCGATGAAAAACGTCTCACAGCCCTAGGCCGATTCCTTCGTAAAACTAGTTTGGATGAACTACCTCAACTATGGAACGTCTTTAAAGGCGACATGAGTTTTATCGGCCCCCGCCCTCTACTAGTAGCATATTTAGACCGCTATACGCTAGAACAAGCTCGCAGACACAAAGTTAAGCCAGGAATCACCGGTTGGGCACAGGTTAATGGTCGCAATACTCTCAACTGGGAAAGGAAATTCCAACTCGATGTCTGGTATGTTGATCACTATAGCCTAGGACTTGATATGGTGATTTTATTCTTAACTGCGATTAAAGTCCTCAACTGTGAAGGAATTTCTCATCCGAACTACGTTACTATGAGCGAGTTCCAAGGTAGTCATCTGTCAGCTGAATAAAGGTTACAAGTATTGGAAATCTATCTCTACGGCTGTGGTGGACATGCCAAAGTAATCCTGGATATCCTCTACCAACAGGGCAGACAAGTAAAAGCACTAGTCGATGATAATCCACCGACAGGAATTACTAAAATTCATGGAGTTCCCGTCCACTCAGCTGTAGAAATACTGCCCAAGATTCCAAGCGCTGGCTCTGAGTGGATTGTTGCAATTGGCAACAATCCCATCCGCCAGCAAATAGTCCAAAAGCTAAAAGATCAGGGGCATTCTTTTACAACAGCAATCCACCCCTCAGCTCAGATTGCGCTGGGAGTTGATATTGCCCCTGGTACTATAATCATGGCAAATGCTGTGATTAACACCGATACTAAAATTGCTCATCACGTTATCGTTAATACCGGTGTCACTATCGATCACGACTGTCAAATTAGCGATTACTGCCACATCGCACCAGGCTGTTCCGTTTGTGGTCAGGTGAAATTGGGTACAGGCGTCTTTTTGGGCGTTGGCACTAGTGTATGTCCTTCTATTGAGATTGGTGTAGAGACAACCTGCGGAGCTGGTTCAGTGGTCATTAGCTCACTTCCTTCCCATTGCCTAGTTTACGGTTGCCCAGCTAAAATTATCCAGACAAATTACTCACAGTGAGGGTAAATGGGCAAACCAATTCTCCTGTCAACCCCACATATGGGCGATCGCGAGTTAGAGTTTATTAAAGAAGCTTTTGACACTAATTGGATTGCTCCCGTTGGTCCCCACATCGAGGCTTTTGAGCAAGAATTCTCTCAAGTCGTCGGAACCAGCCACGCTGCCGCTGTTAGCTCCGGTACTGCAGCGCTGCATCTTGCCCTAAGATTAGTTGGTGTTGAAGCTGGAGATGAAGTTTTTTGTTCCACCCTCACCTTTATTGCCACAGCTAACCCGATTACCTATTTAGGGGCAAAACCAGTCTTTATCGATAGTGATCGCACATCCTGGAACATGCACCCTGACTTACTGCGGAAAGCACTAGATTGGCGTGCACAATTTGGCAAGCTTCCTAAAGCCGTAGTTTTAGTGCATATTTATGGTCAAAGTGCCAATGTCGAACCGATTCTAGAAGCGTGCAACCACTACGAAATTCCCCTGATTGAAGACGCAGCCGAAGCCCTAGGAGCCACCTACAGAGGGCAATCACCAGGAACATTTGGCAAAATCGGCATCTACTCCTTCAACGGTAATAAAATTATCACCACTTCCGGCGGTGGCATGCTCGTTTCAGAAGACTCAGAACTAGTTTCCAAAGCTCGTTTCCTGGCAACCCAAGCCCGTGATCCTGCTCCTCATTATCAGCACTCAGAAATTGGCTACAACTATCGCCTCAGCAACGTTTTGGCAGGGATTGGTCGTGGTCAGCTGCTTGTTTTATCCGACCGGGTAGCAGCTAGACGCCATAACTTTGAAGTATATCAAAAGTTTCTAGGTAACTTACCAGGAATAGAATTCATGCCAGAGGCTCCATTTGGACAAGCTACTCGCTGGCTCACCTGTCTCACGATTAACCCAGTTGTTTTTGGTGCAGATCGAGAACAAATCCGCCTTTCCCTTGCACAAAAGCAGATTGAAGCTCGTCCAGTCTGGAAACCCCTACACCTGCAACCATTATTTGCTGGTTGTGAACGTATCGGCGGTGAAGTTGCCCAAGATTTATTTGAGCGTGGTCTTTGCTTGCCTTCTGGCTCTAACCTAACAACTGAGGATCTAGAGAGAGTTATCAAAGCCATTACTGAAATTCATGCTTTTACAGATACTCTTCCCTAAAGCACATCAGCAAAAGCAGGGCGTAAGCGTTGGTAACACCAAAATCCCAGCCCAAACACTACCATAGAAAATACAATAGCCGCCCCCCACTGAATCCAATGTTCAAGACTCCCCACCAAGACTAAATCGCGATAAACCTCCGCGCACGCTGCTAGAGGATTCAACCAAAACACCCAATCCCGAAAACCCTCAGGAATCAAAGAAGCTGGATAGACAATCGGCGTCAAATAAAACCAAAGATTCAAAACCACCCCCAGCACCTGAGGGATATCCCGCAAAAACACCGTTAATCCTGCTGTCAGATACCCCAACCCAGCAGTCAATAGCAACTGCGGCAACCACACCAGTGGCAAGAGAATCAAAGTTACATGCAGCGTCTGAGACGATACTGACATCAAAACAACCAACGCCACTAAGCCCAACAGGCTCTCGATAAACGCCGATAAAACTGGTACCAAAGGCAACAATTCCAAGGGAAAAACTACCTTTTTCACCAAATTCGGTTGCTCCACCACCGAACCAGCAGACTGCATCAAACCACCAGTAAAAGCAATCCAGGGCAATAACCCGGCAAACAACCACAACCCAAAGGTGATGCTATTATCTGTGGGCAAACCCTTCAGAGAAAGCTTCACATTTAGCACAATCGAAAAGACATAAGTGTAAATCAGCAACTGTGATAACTGATTCAACAGCGGCCACAAATTGCCCAAAACCGAACCCTTATATCGCGCCTCCAAATTACGGCGCACCAAAGTCTGTAATAAACCTAATTTCGCCCACCCAAGCTCATCAAGAGGCAAACAGCGTCCTAGTTTACCTGCCTGGGATATAAACTCTCTCATCAATCTCACCACCATTCAATTTGACATCCTCCCGAAACCGAATCAAAGCACATTCTAAAGTCGATTCTCAGTAGCTTCAGCCAGTTTCTCTATCGAGCAATCCAAAATCTCTAGCAATCGCTGAACTTGGACAACAGTCATTCTCGGTGGATTCGAGCTTGTCTCCCACATATATATGGTTTTTTCAGTTACACCTAACTCATTTGCCACTTTCCTGCGGGTCAAACCAGCGCGGTTTCGCAACTTCATCAAAGTCACTTGATTACTTTCTTCGGTCATTATATACTGAAAAGTAATTACTGTTTAGTATAGATAAATGGGTATTGATAAGAGATACAGTAGGGTTTGAGCTGTTAACTTAAAACTTGTAGATATCTGTAGAAAGCTCTAGATAATTATGCTATACTTAGAGTTAGTTAGTCTAGAGCCATGAAACCATCTGGAAACGAGCGAAAATCTGAGGTAAAAGTAGTACGTGTCACCCGCACAGAG
>JAAHGS010000105.1 GCA_010692645.1 Symploca sp. SIO2E9 | reverse complement strand
GTGAAGGCATCAGCATTCAAAAAAAAGATCTTAGTAATTGCGGGAATGCACCGTTCAGGAACTTCTCTTACTGCTTCACTGCTCCAGAGTGCAGGAGTGGATATAGGGCAACGATTAATGGGTGCAGGAAATAGTAATCTCAAAGGTCACTTTGAAGATTTGGACTTTGTTGAATTTCACGAAGGTGTTTTACACTCTCAGGGAATTAGTAAAGAGGGTTGGACTTTACAAAGCAGTATTCAGGTTCAAGAACAATATTTAGATAAAGCAAAATCAATTATTCAACAAAGGTCTTTAAAATCAACTTGGGGATGGAAGGATCCAAGAACCATTTTGTTCCTGAATTTTTGGCATGAGCTAATTCCTGAAGCTAAGTTTTTGTTGATTTATCGTTCACCTTGGGAAGTTGTTGACTCTCTATATCGTCGCAGTGATCAAGTATTTCACAACAACCCTAACTTAGCTGTGGATATATGGGTTAATTATAATCAAGCAATAATAGATTTTTATGATAATTTTTCAGATCAATGTGCAATTTTAAATATCAAGCAAATAGCTTTAAATCCAAAATCTTTGCTTGAAACAGTTGCTAATAAACTAGATATTCCTATAAGCTCTACAGCATCTCTATACGAGCAAACATTACTTAATGAGCAGATATCTAATTCTCATCGACCTACTTTAATCAAGCATTATTTTACTGAAGCCTTTGATCTATATCAACAACTCAATGCCAGAGCCAAGCAAAACGACTGTGCGCTCTTATCTTTAGATAGTTCCTTAGATCTTGAATCTTTCAAATTGCCATCATACAAAGCATGGGTTCTTCAGGATTGGCTAGAGGTGCGCACTTTAGAAAGAGAGTTCAAACTATCTAACTCTCAACTGCAACAGACTCAAGTAGAACTAGAGCGATCGCAAGTAGTTATTACTGCGATGGAAAGTAGCAAGTTTTGGCAATTGCGAAGTTTGTGGTTTAAGTTTAGGTCTATTTTTGGGCTAGCTGAAGACAGTAGCTTAGAAGCCAGCAATTTATGGTCACGAGCAAAGTACTTGTTCGCCGTTTTAAGAGTCAAGGGACTTAGGTATGCACTAGTTAAATTACTTAAAATAGTTTTTCAAAAGCTTAATACTCCAAGACTTCCTCTCAAAATACCACCAGAAATTCCCCGTAGTGGTGATATTAACTATCAAAAATGGCTGCTCAAAAACTACCCGAATCAAGCAAAGTTGCGCAAGCTAGCTCAAACAGTAGAAACATTTAGTTATAAACCTGTAATCAGTTTGATTGTGCCTGTCTTTAACACTCCTGAGCATTTTCTGCGGCAGACGATAGATTCTGTCTTGAATCAGGTTTATTCCTACTGGGAGTTGTGCCTTGCTGATGATGCCTCAACCGAACCTCATATCAGACTAATTTTAGAGGAATACGTCTCCAAAGACCCTCGGATTAAAGTTGTTTTCAGAACCGAAAATGGTCATATCTCCCATGCATCCAACTCGGCTATAGAAATAGCAACAGGTGAGTTTATCGCCTTGCTCGATCATGATGATGTGCTAACTCCAGATGCCTTGTATGAAGTAGCTCTACTACTAAATCGACATCCGGATGCGGACATGATCTATTCAGATGAAGATAAAATTGATGAACACAATCAACTTAGAGATCCATTTTTTAAGCCAGATTGGTGTCCAGACTCATTTTTGTCTCGGATGTACACTTGCCATCTAGGAACCTATAGGCGCTCAATCGCGAACGAGATAGGAGGATTTAGAGTTGGTTATGAGGGAAGTCAAGATTATGATTTTGTCTTGAGATTTACCGAAAAGACTGAGAATATATTTCACATACCAAAAATTTTGTACCACTGGCGTATGCATACTAATTCTACTGCTAGTAGCTTAGATAGTAAAAACTATGCTGTTGAAGCAGCTAAAAAAGCAATCTCAGAAGCAATCCACAGAAGAGGGGAACCAGGGATAGTAACTGCTGCTCCAGGTTCTGTAGATTATCACATCGTTAGATATGATATCAAACATTATGATTTAGTAAGCATTATTATCCCAACCAAAAATTTAGGAGAGATGCTTGATAAATGCTTAAGTTCTATTTTTAAAAGCACTACATATGAAAATTATGAAGTTATTTTAATAGATAATGGCAGTACCGAAGTGCAAGCGATTGAAGTTATGAACAAGTGGCAAGCAAGAGAGCCAGATAAACTCAAGTACTATCCCTTAAATATTCCTTTTAATTATTCAAGAATCAACAATTTAGCGGTTAAACAAGCAAAAGGCAAGTATCTTTTATTTTTAAATAATGATACAGAAGTAGTAACACCTGACTGGATTAATGCAATGCTTGAGCAAGCTCAAAGGTCATCTGTAGGAGCTGTAGGTGCTTTACTTTTGTATCCAGATAACACTATCCAGCATGCAGGAATTGTTGCAGGTATTGGTGGTGTCGCGGGTCATAGTCATAAGTACTTTAAAGTTGGCTCACCTGGTTACTTCAGTCATATTAATACCGTAAATAACTTCTCAGCAGTCACGGCTGCATGCTTGATGTGCAGGCGTGAAATTTTTGAAAAAGTTGGGGGATTTGAAGAAGAGTTATCAGTTGCGTTCAATGATGTTGATTTTTGTCTAAAATTAGTAGAAAAAGGATACAGAAATCTTTACTTGCCTCATGTAGTTCTATATCATTATGAGTCAAAGAGTCGAGGTAATGATAATAGTCCTAGTAAATTGTCTAGGTCTCTTAAAGAAATTGAATATATGCAAAATAAATGGGAGTATATCATAGCTCACGACCCTTGTTATAATCCAAATCTCACCAGAAAAATTGAAAACTATAGTATAGGAATTTAATTAAAAATAAAAAAATAAAGTTAAAAAATTTTATAAAATTAGTTAGCTAAATCACAAAAAATACCAATATCAAGGAAACATGAGCATACTAAATCAGTACATTAAATCAGCACCAAGCCCACAGAAAGCACTTGATATTTTTAAAGGAGAATGGTCATCTAAACTACCTGATAGCTTGACAACGCTAGAGGCAGGCTCAGCACTACTGTTTGAAGATCCACGCATTGAATGGTGTGCTTCTCAAATAGGAGGCTTTACAAACAAGAACATCCTAGAACTTGGTCCTTTAGAAGCAGGACATACTTATATGATGGAAAGTTTGGGGGCACAATCAATTATATCCATTGAAGCCAATACCCGCGCATATTTGAAATGTCTAATTGTCAAAGAACTCTTGGAACTTAAGCGCACACGCTTTCTGTGCGGAGATTTTGTAGAATATCTGCGAACTAACAAGAAGCGGTTTGACGTTTGTCTTGCCAGTGGTGTACTTTATCACATGCTTAACCCAGCTGAGCTAATAGCATTAGCAGGCAAAGCATCTGATCAGCTCTTTATTTGGACTCACTATTACGATCATGAGATCATCTCGAGTAACCCAAATCTGGCTCACAAGTTCTCAAATGGAAAACCATCTGAGTACGAAGGATTCCGGCACATGCTTTACCAACAACAATATAAAGTAGCACTAGGTTGGAATGGGTTTTGTGGAGGCAACGACACTTCTAGTTATTGGCTCAAGCGCGAGGAGATTTTAGCCTGTCTCAAGTACTTTGGTTTCAATGAAATTATGATCAATTTTGACCATCCTCACCATGTCAATGGACCTAGCTTCGCGCTGATGGCATTTCGTAGACATAACTAAAACAAAATTAATAGAAAAAATCAATGGAAGAAGCATGTTATTTTATCAAAAAAGTTTTATTAAAATGAAAAATCTGGCTGGAGTGGTTCTTTGGAAACCTCCACTTTACCAACAGGTAAAATAGCTCTCAAAGCTTGGACTTACAATCTGGAAACTAAGGAAGTAACTCAGTTATTGCACATACATCAAGTTGCTATTCTTGATTGATATTTAAATAGACAGTGCTTTAGAGGAGGAAGTTCTACAGCAGCAGTGGATCTAATAATTATCAATTAAACCAAGAAGATGTCCCAGTTTGCTTCCAGTAGAGCTATTAATAATAATGAGAAAAATTTTTACTGCGATATCTATCAAGTCAATTAGCTCAATTTGGATTTTTGCGTTAGTTCTAGCAATCATTAAACTTTGGCTGACTAGTCATCTACCAATCATTGCTATTTGGGCAGGTCATGACCACTTGAAATACGTCCAAATGGCTTTTGATATTCTTGATTTTTCTCCTCCTTTCCCCTATGATCAATACACTTTAATGAGGGAACCTGGATACCCATTTTTCATACGATTGAGTTACATTCTAGGATTTTCCCTCAGATTCTCACAAGAGCTGCTTTATATAATAGCTGGATTTTTATTAGCATGGTCTTACTATAAATATTACTCTAATAAAATTGTTGTTATTATTTTTCTCTGTTTGTATATTTTTGTACCGGCATCATTTTATTTAAATAGATTAACTCTCAGACATGCTATATATCTTCCACTGACAGTTTTTATTATATCCTGCCTTATTCATTTAGTTAATTCACAATCTGAAAAAATAAAATTCTTGAGGTGGTCTACTATCTTAGGTATTGGATTAGCCTGGTTTTGGAATACTAGACCAGAAGGTGTATGGATAATTCCAGCTATTGCGATCGCATACTTAATCATAACTGTGCAGATACTTCGCTCTGACTCTAATCTACGCTATGCCTTGAACCTAGTATCACACTCAATTGTCCGAGTCTTAGTACCTGTTTTATTAATAACTTTACTGCTTTCTACAATCACCTACTTTAAATATGGAATATTTGCTACTAATGATTTAAAGAATCCAGGTCTAAAAGCTGCCTATTCTCGTCTGACAACTGTTTCCCCCGATAGATGGAGATATAAGGTGCCAGTTCCTAGAGAAACAAGAATGGAGATCTATTCTGTTAGTCCAGCTTTCTGGAAACTATCACACTATCTAGAAGGTGAGGGCAAACAATGGTTTACACCTGCTTGTAATACTATAGGTGTCTGTGATGATTATGGTGGCGGTTGGTTCGTGTGGGCCCTCAGAGATGCAGTAGCTAAAGCTGGAGAATACCGTTCTGCTCCAGCAACAGAAGACTTTTACTATAGAATTGATCGCGAATTGGAGGCAGCATGCCAATCTGGTCAACTCAAATGTAAAGATAGACTCTTTTCTCTATCAAGTTTTGCTCCAGATATTCACCCTGAATACATCGATTCTTTTTTTAAAAGTATTGGTGATGTGAGTCATAGATTAGTTGAAGAACCAACGCAACTTAATTTAATTTCAGGAGATGAAGCAGATAATACTCGGAAAACTTATGAAAAAGTTACAAGAGAGACTGCTGATTTTCCCAGTCAGCGTACAAAACCCATCAACAGGTTTAAAGATAGCTTAACTGCTTCTTTAACAAGAGTGTATAAATCACTATTCTCTATTCTACTAAGACTTGGAGCAGTTGGTCTTGCTCTAAAGTATGTATCTGGCTTCTTTACTCGTAATAGAGAGCAAAAATCTTGGCTGTCCCTAGTTTCAATAATCCTGACTTGTATCTTAGTCCGAGTAGTTTTGATGGCATACATCGATGCCACAAGTTTTCCCATAGGTCTTCTATACCTCTGGTCTGTAGTCCCTCTAATGTTGATGGGTATGGCTCTTGGAGTATCCTATCTAGTTGAAATGAGCAGTCTGATTTTCAAGCGAATTCGTCGAGCGCTTGCCTCATACTAATCAGTAGAGCAGAAATGAGAGTAAATAAACCCTTTAGTCCAGAATCACCAGCTAGTGAAATTTACCGTTACGAGCTATCGATTGTGATACCTTGCCTCAACGAGGCGGAAACCCTAGAAACCTGCATTAAAAAGGCGCAGTGGTATTTAAGCGAGTACAATATCTGTGGCGAAATCATCATAGCTGACAATGGCAGCACAGATGGCTCTCAAGAAATCGCTGCACAGATGGGAGTTCAGGTTGTTCATGTTCAAGAGAAAGGATATGGTAGCGCTCTCCAAGGAGGTATTGCCGCCGCTAAGGGCAATTACATCATCATGGGCGATGCTGACAATAGTTATGACTTCAGCAAGCTAACTCCATTCCTTGAAAAGCTACGAGCTGGCTACGATCTAGTAATGGGAAATCGCTTCCAAGGCGGCATCAAACCAGGGGCTATGCCACCTCTGCACAAATACTTAGGAAATCCGGTTCTGACGTGGATAGGGCGGTTACTGTTTCCTAGTCCCTGTGGCGACTTTCACTGTGGACTTCGTGGTTTCAGAACCGCTGCTATCAAACAACTAGACTTGCGTACAACAGGCATGGAATTCGCCAGTGAAATGGTAGTCAAAGCAAGCATCTACAAGATGCGGATTACTGAAGTACCCACAACTCTGTCCCCTGATGGGCGCACTCGTCCTCCTCACCTGCGTAGCTGGCGAGATGGTTGGCGACACCTGAGATTTCTGCTCCTTTATAGTCCGCGCTGGCTTTTCCTATATCCTGGTGCTGTGCTCATGATCATCGGTCTGATCATAGGACTGTGGCTTTTACCTGGACCTAGAGGCATTTTCAATATACACACGCTCCTTTATGCGGCAACAGCGATTATAGTTGGCTTTCAGGCAGTCACTTTTTCCGTATTCACCAAAGTCTTCGCCATTAGCGAAGGACTGCTTCCTGAAGACCGCCGACTAAATAGGGTATTTAGCCATATCAACTTAGAATTAGGATTGATTGTGGGAAGCGCACTCTCTTTAATCGGAATAGCTGCCTCCATCTATGCTTTTGGCGTCTGGGGTAGACATTTGTTTGGTGCGCTAGATCCTTCCAAGATAATGCGAATCGCTATTCCAGCAGTTACTTCCCTTGCCCTAGGTTTCCAAATAATTCTTTCAAGCTTTTTTTTAAGTGTACTAAAGTTGAGACGACAATGATATAGCGAGGCTAAATGAAATGTGAAACTTGGGTGAGGGCAAGGAGTCAGAAGGGAACAGCCTTGGAGTTCATTTTAAGTATTATAGCAACGGACATATCAGTTAGGACATTTTCAGTAGGTTTGGTGTCTCAATGATCTTTTTCTTTTCACTACCATTGATCAAGAAACAGATCTCAAAAAAGTTTCAAGTTGCAACGAACGAGATTGAGACGCTAAAACTCCAGCTCAAGGGATGGATAGACCCGCTGGGAGGAAGCTTCCCCGGTTTGATCAAGATCCCTGCTTGGCTGCATCCCTTGAACCACTGTATCATAATCGCTGCTAAGCCAAAAATGTAAACAATGAACCTACTCGCTATAAAGCGTGAAGATAAACATAGATTTCTAATAATTTCTACCATTACTCTTGAGAGCGCACCTACTATTCCACCAACCTAACTTTGATGATTATGACTTCCTTTACAGAGCAAGATAGTCCCTATATTGGACCGAAGCTAGGTGGCTTTGCTACCAAACTCTCATGGTATGCTCGCAAAAAAATGTTTGAGTCATTGATGCAGATGGCTGGCGTAACCTCAAAAACAACTGTTTTAGATGTTGGAGTAACTTCTGATCAGCGTGAAGACTGTAATTTTTTCGAGAAACTATATCCATATCCCCATAACATCACTGCTGTAGGAGTAGAAGACGCTTTCTTTCTAGAGCAAGATTATCCAGGTTTAACTTTTGTTAAAACTAATGGTTCAAGACTCCCCTTTCCTGATCAAAGCTTTGATTTGGTAGTGAGTTTTGCTGTGATTGAACATGCAGGTAGTCAAGTTCAACAGCGTGCTTTTATTGATGAACTATGCCGTGTTGGTCGTAGGTGTTTTATCACTACTCCCAATCGCTGGTATCCCATAGAGTTTCATACAGCTTTGCCTCTCGTTCACTGGTTTCCACCCTACTGGTTTCGGAAAATTCTCAAATGGATCGGTAAAGATTTTTGGGCGACAGAAGAGAACCTAAACCTGTTATCTGAAAAAAATATGTTAAGTTTTTTTTCAACAGATACTAAAGTTTATAAAAAGCATTTTAAGCTTTTGGGTATGACTTCAAACTTAGTATTTTATCTTGAAAATTAAAACTAAAAACGAAACTAATTTGAGTGTAGTTATTCAACGCCAAATCACTAAAACAACCCCACAAACAATGAAACCTAAACCAAATAAGCGATGAACAGGAATCGTTTCCTGAAAAGCGAAGTGACCAATTAAAATAGAGAAAACGTAGATTAAGGCAGCTGAAGGACCAACAATACTGAGTTTGACACGAGTCAATAACAGAATGTAAGTGATTGCCCCTAGTGCATAGCAAGTCAAGCCAGTTAACAACTCTGGTGTTATAGCAATACTCAAAACATGGCTTACTAGATTATTACTAGTCACCTTTCCTAACTTCAGAGCTCCTGCCTTCAGGAAAAATTGCCCTGATACACTAGCAATAATTGAGATAAGCAGCAGACAAAACTCTTTTGGGGTCACAACCAAAATCCTTCGTTGAAGGTTAGAGAATTTCTGGGAAGAAGGGTGGATTTGCAGATTAAAAGATTAGGTCGCTTAAAGACTACTTCCGATATCAGTTTAAATGCTGTCATAATTTTCCATCATAATGCTGACAAGTAAACTTGATCTTTTTTTCTTGATTGCGCCTTTATAAATTTACCGTATAACGGTCCTAATTTCAAGATAATATTGACATTTTTGATTCCAACTAAGTATGGAACTAATGTGATTTATTTACTCACCGTTAACTACTACTCAACCCAACTGATTGAGCGATTAATCCACTCAATTACAACTCATCCAGAAACTCCACATCAAATTGTTATTGTCAATAACTCCCCAGACGATCATGAACTTCCACAACTTCGTGCCAAATCCCTCCACATTTTAGAAGCTCAAACCAACCTCGGCTTTAGCAAAGCCTGTAATCTAGGACTGACCTGGATTTACACTCAAGACTCCAAAGCAATAGTCTGGATTATCAATCCCGACACCTACTTACCGGAAAAGACCCTTACCAAAATTCCCATCTTATTTGAAACCTATCCAGAACTTTCCATTCTCGGTACTTACATATATACACCCACTGGTGAGGTCTGGTTTGCCGGCGGTCAATTTATACCGGAGCGAGGTGCAATTTTATGCAATAAATCCCTTCCCACCACAGCAGAGAATACCTACACAACTTGCGACTGGGTAAGCGGATGTAGTTTACTGCTGAATTTACAGCAGTTTCCCAGTTGCCCTCAGTTTGACCCTGCCTATTTTCTCTATTACGAAGACTTCGACTTTTGCCTGCGCTACGCTAAGCAGGGTCATAAAATTGCCATCACTAGTCAGATAACAGTAGTTCACCAACCATCTGCGATCGCCAACCGCAATATCACCAAAAAAATAGCCCACAGTACCTATAGCTACTTACTGACATTAGAGCGATATACCAACAAAGCTATTTTTCTCCTGCGCTTACTCCGACTCACTCTCCATGCTTTAATCCTGCTGCTGCCAAAACCCCAAACCGCTCTTGGTAAACTAATTGGCGTATCAAGTTATCTGGGGCGATTGACACTCCCATCGCTAAAAGCGAGGGATTCTTCCTTCAATCAGCGAGCTTAGTATATTGACTTTCATCAAGACACCATAGGCTCATCTGTCCAGAAGCGTTTATCCAGTACTCAGACTGGAATGTTCCCGCAAGCCCTGCGGTACGTAGTCCTAATTTGAGGATGTTTTTTGCGGCATTTTCGTCACGGTCTAACACCGTCCCACAACCACACTTATGAGTGCGAGTGCTCAGAGATTTCTTGACAGTTGTGCCGCAATTAGAACAGTTTTGGCTGGTGTAGTGGGGAGGTACAGCAACAGTTACTGTGCCCAATACTTTCCCCAAATACTCTAACCAACTCCTAAACATTGTCCAGCTAGCATCAGAGATCGACTTAGCTAGCTTGTGGTTTTTCACCATGTTTGACACCTTCAAGTCTTCATAGGCTACCAAGTCGTTAGACCGGACTACGCATAATGCAGTCTTGACCGCAAAGTCTTTACGTTGCCTACTTACTTTAAGGTGCTTTCTTGCAAGCTTTTGCTTAGCTTTCTTGTAGTTGTTGGACTGGCTTTGTCCTTTCTTGAACTTCCGAGAGACTAGCTTTTGCAGACGCTTAAGGGCTTTTTGAGACTTTCTCAGGTACTTAGGATTATCAATTTTATTGCCATCTGAGTCTGTGTAGAAAGCTGAGATACCAACATCAAGCCCTACAGTTTTACCCGTTGGTTGTCTATCCTCAGTCCGGTCAAAATCAAGGCAGAACTGGACATAAAAGCCATCAGCTCTGCGTACTACTCTAACTCGCTTGATTTGCTCAAGTTGGTAGTAGTTTAAATCCCGACTACCGTAGAGTTTAAACTCACCAGCATTGAAGCCGTCAGTGAAGGTTATTCTGTCTCGATTTTCAGATAGTTTCCAACCTGTCACTTTGTACTCAACAGAACCGTGGTTAGGTCTGTTTCTCTTGTACTTGGGATAACCTTTCTTTCCTGGTATCTGCTTCTTGCAGTTATCCAAAAATCTAGAAATAGCTGCCCAAGTGCGTTCTGCCATAGCTTGACGAGCTTGTGAGTTGAGTTTGTTAGTCCAAGGGAAGTCTGTATTCTTAGCCAGCCGAGTGACGTATTTGTATAAATCATTGCGGCTTTTGGCGTTACCGTCTTCCCAAAAACGAAGACAAGAATTACGGATAAACAAACCAGTGCGAATGGCTTCATTCAACCTTTCGTACTGATGTTGATTACCCTTTAACTTGGCTTCGTAGACTAACATTTATTATCAAATTCTCGCGCTAATATATTAGCATAAATGCTTGATCACGCTCCGATTCATCCCATCGCTAAAAGCGAGGGCTTTCTTGCCGGAACTAGGTAATTCCAAATTGTTGAACTCGGTATTAGTGAATTTATCTTTCCTCTTGTCGCAACCCACTGGCATCAGTACCTATGCAGCCAACCTTTTCCCTCATCTAGAACCTCTCAACCCCACCCTCCTAATTTCAACCATTGCTTCTGAACTTTCACCTCAAGCCTCTGGCTATAAACGCTACTCAGTTCCTCCCAACTTAACCCCACAACAAGGTACTCAAGGTCACTTCCGTCGCCTCCTCTGGACTCAGCTACAACTGCCGCGCATTTATCAAAAACTGCAATCTAGCCTCCTATTTTCCCCACTCCCTGAAGCCCCTCTCTACAGCAACTGCCGCTATATTGTCACCGTCCACGATTTGATACCCTTACGTTTTCCCCAATATTTCTCTTCCCTAAAACTTTATTTCCGCTACTACGTCCCTGAGGTTCTGTCACGAGCACAACATATTCTCTGTAACTCTACCGCAACTGCCAGAGATATCAGCAACTTCTTCCATATTCCAGCAGCAAAAATTACCCCTCTCCTCCTCGCCCACGACAGCAATCACTTTCGCTTCCTTGATTTACCTAGCAAGGAAACTAGACAAGATTGCCCTTATTTCCTCTACATTGGACGCCACGATCCCTACAAAAACCTAAAGCGGCTGATAGACGCCTTCGCTGCTATCCCCAACTGCCGAGATTATCAACTCAGGCTTGTAGGCTCAATTGATCAACGCTACACTGCCAGCCTCAAAGCCCAAGCAGACCATTTAAAGCTAAGCGATCAGGTAAAATTCCTTAATTACCTTCCCTACGAGCAACTACCGAAAATCATCAACCAAGCAATTGCCCTTGTCTTCCCCAGCCTCTGGGAAGGCTTTGGTATTCCTGTACTAGAAGCAATGGCTTGCGGCACTCCCGTAATTACTTCCAACCTCTCCTCCTTACCAGAAGTTGCAGGTGATGCCGCCCTTTTGATCAACCCCTACAAAACCAGCGAAATTACTGCAGCAATGCAAGCCATAGTAACTGATCCCGCCTTGCGCACGCATTTGCGCACCCTTGGACTCCAACAAGCGAGTCAATTCAGCTGGGAAAAAACTGGCAAAGCCACAGTTGAGGTTTTGCGTCGCTACCTCTGAACTTCTGACTCCTATGCATGAGGCTACAATCTTCACCTGATAACACTAAGCATCAATTTCAGATTAGTTACAATCAAAGACCGTAGCTTCTAACATCCTGTCAGTTCAAAAAAACGGTATGGTCTTGCCAATTGTTGCTGTTATCGGACGCCCGAATGTGGGCAAATCAACCCTTGTCAATCGCTTGGCAGGCGCAACCGATGCGATTGTACACGACGAACCAGGAGTGACCCGCGATCGCACTTATCGCGCCGCTTTCTGGCAAGACCGCGAGTACTCGGTTGTCGATACTGGCGGTTTAGTCTTCAATGATGATACCGAGTTCTTGCCCTTAATTCGAGAACAGGCAATGGCAGCCTTAAGTGAAGCAAGTGCAGCAATATTTGTCGTAGATGGTCAAACTGGTCCCACCCCCGCTGATCAAACGATTGCTAATTGGTTGCGTCAACAAGCAGTGCCAATTCTCCTCGCCGTTAATAAATGCGAGTCCCCACAGCAAGGTATTATCCAAGCATCTCAGTTTTGGGAACTAGGCTTAGGGGAACCTTTCCCTGTTTCTGGTATTCATGGCGTTGGTACAGGAGAACTTCTCGATGAACTGATCACCTATTTACCAGCTGTGGAGGAAATCCGAGAGACTCCAGAAATCAAAGTGGCGATTGTCGGACGCCCCAATGTTGGTAAATCCAGCTTACTCAATGCCCTCACCTCCTCCAACCGCTCGATTGTTAGCCCCATCTCTGGTACCACCCGCGATGCCATTGATATGGTTGTAGAACGCCCTGGCGACCCAGAAACAGGGATTGAGGGCAAAACCTATCGCCTGATCGACACTGCAGGGATTCGCAAAAAGAAAAATGTTGACTACGGCCCAGAATTTTTTGGGATTAATCGCGCCTTCAAGGCAATTCGGCGCTCTGATGTAGTTTTACTAGTTATTGATGCTATTGATGGCGTCACCGAACAAGACCAAAAACTGGCAGGGAGAATTGCTGATGAAGGACGTGCGGCTTTGATTGTAGTCAACAAGTGGGATGTAATCGAAAAAGACTCCTATACAATCTACGAGTACGAACAAATTATTAAAAACCGACTGCACTTTGTTGAATGGGCTCCAATGATCTTTGTTAGCGCTCTAACTGGTCAGCGAGTCAAAAATATTCTCGATTTAGTCGATACTGCCGCTCAAGAACACTGCCGTCGCGTCACCACTTCGGTGATTAATGAAGTACTCCAAGAAGCAATTAGCTGGCACTCTCCCCCCACCAACCGACAAGGGCGTCAGGGTAAAATCTACTATGGTACTCAAGTCAAAAGTCAACCGCCAACCATTGCCCTGTTTGTCAATGAACCCAAACGCTTTAATGAGAACTACCGTCGCTACATCGAGCGTCAGTTTCGTCAGCAGTTGGGTTTTGCTGGGACGCCAGTGCGCTTGCTATGGCGGGGCAAGAAAGCCCGTGAAGTAGAAAATCTTAACGCTCTAGGTAATCGTGCCACTCGTGTCTAGAGTTGGGAATTTGGGAGTTGTTGCTAGGGGTTAATCAACGGTTATTGACACTCCCGTTACTAAAAGTGAGGGTCTTCTTGCCGGAACTAGATCATCTAACATCTAACATCTAAAAATTGGAGCATGGATTTACTGCGATCGCTACCTCTGGGGCTATACCTGGAAAAACCAGTGACCTGGCTACATTATCTCGACTCCAGGGTCAAGTTAATCTGGCTTACCAGCTTTCTCCTTGCTCCTGTGTTGGCGAATCCCTTCTGGCGTCTAGCCATTGTAGGTCTGTTGATTCTACTGACCTTATCGGCATTAATTCCCCTGCGTGTCTGGCGTCAGCAAATGGGTTGGCTGTTAATGCTGAGTATATTTGCCCTAATTGTGGCAATGTTTGCCCCTGACGGGCTAAACACTCACCACCAGTCCCGACTTCCAGCTCATGAACTTTCTGCTGCCAGTTATAATGGCTCCTATCAGTACGTTTTGTTCAAGCTAGATCAAGGACTACTAAGCTTGAAGATTACTCGCCGTTCTTTAGATCTCGCCATTCGCATCAGCACGCTGATATTTACACTAATTTACAGCACTAACCTTTATCTGCTCACAACCGCACCAGAAGAAATTACTGCCGGTTTAGAAAGCTGGATGCGACCATTGCGGCGTCTGAATGTACCCGTAACAGAAATTATCCTTACCTTAACCTTGTCTTTGCGTTTTATTCCCCTAGTACTTGAAGAAGTACAAAACTTGGCTCGTTCTGTGCGAACCCGTGCCATCAACTGGAAAAAGCTTGGTCTACGCAACAGCCTTCAGGTGTGGTTGACAGTTGCCGAAAAGCTGCTAGAAAATCTCCTGTTACGCTCTGAGCAAATTGCTAAGGCAATGACAGTGCGTGGTTTCACTAGTCCTAATCAACATCGAGTGCAATGGCATCTACTGCGCCTGCGTTGGGGAGATTGGTTAGCACTTGCTGGCTTGCTCTTGTTCTGGGGAGCGCGACTAGTTTGGGGAGGATTACAGGTAAATTGACTAGTTATCAGTGCTCACACCCTAAACCTTCGGAGAGGGTGAGGGAAAAAAGGTGTGGGGAAATCATTAAACAGACGCTCCAGACGCCCAGACGCCCAGACGCGGAGAACTCAAATCCCACGCAAAATTTCGTTCACCCCCTTCGGAGAAATATACACCAAACACCTACCCCAAGCGCTTTGACCCTTCAATGATATGTGAGCAATGACCAATCACTTAGGGCCCTGGTATTGGCGAGGACTCCCCCTAGAATATCGCACGGGTTCGGAGGTATTTGATTGCCTGTTTAGGGATCAAGGTAAGATTGCTACCCTGCTGGAAAGCCCCTACCCAACGCCTCAAAAGCAACCATCACTGGCTCAATACTCCATCTGTGCTGGGAGTCCTCGTATTCTCAAAGGACGCCCTCAAATGTGGACACCATCAGTAGGCAAAATCCTGCCCTTTCTACAAAGCTTGCTCTGTTCTAGGGCAAATGGGCAAATGGGCAAAGGGGCAGATCGAGAAAATTTAAAACCACCACCAAATTTACCTTTCACTGGTGGATGGTTAGGCTGGTTAGGCTATGATCTCGCCTGGGAGATTGAGCAACTGCCCCTTCTCAAATTAGATCCTCTGCCATTTCCTGTTGCCTTCTGGTATGAAGCAGCTAGTTTTGCTGTCCTTGATCACTTTCAACAAACCCTATGGTTAGCTGCCACTAATCAAGAGCAATTGGATCAATTAGAGCAACGTCTAGAGCAATCATCCACTACTTCCGATACCCCACTACCCACTACCCACTACCCACTACCCTTATTCCTAACCTCGCAAGCTGACTATGAAGCTGCGATTTTGCAAGCCAAAAAGTACATCCAGACAGGCGATATTTTTCAGGCTAATCTTTCTTTAAGATTTCAGGCAGCAACCTCAGCTGAGAGTTGGGCGATTTATCGCACCCTACAACAAATTAATCCTTCTCCCTTTGCCAGCTATTGGCAAACTCCTTGGGGTGCCGTGATCAGCTCTTCTCCGGAAAGACTTGTAAACTTGCAAGGGCGGCAAGCACAAACGCGACCAATTGCTGGTACGCGGTCACGAGGTTGTACTATTGCTATTGACCAGCAACTAGCTCGAGATTTGATTGCTAGTGATAAGGAAAGAGCTGAACATATCATGCTTGTTGATTTAGAACGCAATGACCTAGGACGAGTTTGCCAGTGGGGATCAGTAGAGGTGAACGAACTCTTAGCCATTGAGCGCTATAGCCACGTCATGCACTTAGTTAGTAATGTCATTGGTACCCTGCGTATAGATTGCAATGCTATTGACCTGATCCGAGCCCTCTTCCCCGGTGGTACAATTACGGGTTGTCCTAAGGTTCGCTGCTTAGAAATCATTGAAGAACTAGAGCCAGTGCGTCGTAACTTGTTCTATGGCTCCTGTGGCTATCTTGACCAACGCGGCAATTTAGATTTGAATATTCTCATTCGCACGCTGTTGTTTACCAGTCAGCTGGCAGGGGTCAAAACTGAGGATAAACCACTCAAAACCCCAAACTCATTACCCTATCTCGTTTGGGGTCAAGTAGGGGCTGGAATTGTTGCCGACAGCGATCCAGAAAAAGAGTGGTATGAGTCCCTCCATAAGGCTCAGGCTCAGTTAGAGGCTCTGAAGACTTTGAGTTGGTGAGTCTCTTTCCTGATTGAGTTCCAATCTCGCAGCAGTTGCATCATAACTTATAGACTAAAGAAAGTCCTTAATTTCTCCAAAAACAGTGTTGATTCGGACTCACTCTAATTCCGAATTGATCTATTATCTAATATCTGCATAGCAATCACCGCAGTCATTAATCCTGGGTTCCAGGTGGCTTCTCCCAATCCCACAACTAGGGTTGGGTAATTATAGTGGGAATGTTGATGAACGCCGAAACCTATCTCAATCACCCAACATTTGGTCTTCTTTTTCGAGTTTGCATGGTTGAAGACAACCAGGAATTGTTTACCACCCTCTATGCCCAGCGCCTATTCTTTGTGGTGAAGACTGATTCCAAGGGTCTGACCTTTGAACCAATTAGCCGTTCCGATGCTCGCCACTTAGTGGAAAGTCGCATCCGCTTGCTTCGCCGCAGCGGTTCATACCGTGACTTTGAGCAGCTTCAGATCATCTATAAGCAAACTTTTCAATGACAGAACTAATTGCACAACGAATTGCCAAACTTCGTCAACAGCTACCAGCTCAAGTCCGGCTAATTGCAATCAGCAAAAAGGTATCGGTGGAGGCGATGAGAGAAGCCTATGCTGCTGGCGTGCGCGATTTTGGCGAGAGTCGTATTCAAGAGGCAGAAGAGAAAATTACTAAGCTACAGGATTTGCCAGACCTCACCTGGCATCTAATTGGGCATCTACAGAGCAATAAAGCCAAAAAAGCCCTAGAACAGTTTCAGTGGATTCACTCTTGCGACCGCCTCGAGTTAGCCCAGCGACTGAATCGCTTAGCTGCTGAGTTGTCCTTGAGACCTCAAGTCTGCCTTCAGGTAAAAATTTTGCCAGACCCTAGTAAGCACGGCTGGAGTGTACCACAACTGCTAGCGGATTTAGCAAAACTTGAGCAGTGCCAAGCTTTACAAATTCGAGGTTTAATGACGATACTCCCCTTGGGATTATCCCCACAGGAAAGCCTTGAGGTGTTTGAGCGTACTCGGGAACTCGCTGACAAAATTAGGCAGCAAAACTGGTCTCATCTTGAGATGCAGGAGCTGTCTATGGGTATGTCATCCGACTATTCTCTGGCAGTGCAAGCAGGGGCAACCATGATCAGGTTAGGACGGACTATTTTTGGTGAACGGATAACTTAGCTGTGACGTTACCCTCGCACCGAATCTCGATGGATTGGGGCTTTTCCCAGCCCTACTTCCGTCCAGTCATTTTTTGGTTGTATAATTAACCCAATTGATTCAAGTACCTTCAATCTTCAGTTTTACAGAAAGACGAGCATTAAGAGGGTTGGGAGTTCAACCCTAGGTGTAGGAGATGTTAGACAGGCTGTGCCTGCAATCTCTGCTTGATGCCTGAATCCCACGAATTCAATTCGTGGGAGTGGCTCAAAAGGCTAACCGCTTGCAGGAGTCTGAGGTATACTTTTAACTTAATTTTGAGAAGCTCAGCGATAATTAATTTCTAGTTGGAAGGAACAAGAAGCAAGCAATTTTTGATAGTTTCTTGCTCTCAAAACGGAAATCTTGAAGTCTATCGTCTCGTTGGTTGCTGATCAGTGGGTTTCTTGCTCCAAATTTAGGTTTTAATGGAGAATAAAATTATTATGAACAACTTACTTACCAAATTAAGAGATTTCGTGGGTCTTAATGAACCAGTGGAATACGAATACGACTACGATGATGCCGAGGGAGAATCCTACCAGAATCTCTATCAGCAAGAGCAGCCAGTGCAAGCACCGCCTGAGGAAGAACGCCAAGTACGACGCCGCATGCGGGAAAGAGCAGTTGTTGACTCAGAAACAGGAATCGGGGGAAATTCGGTGAATAATGTGATTGGGATGCCTGGGGCAGTCAATGGTCTTTCGGAAGTAGCAGTGATTGAGCCACGCTCTTTTGAAGAAATGCCACAGGTAATTCAGGCACTGCGAGAGCGCAAGTCAGTGGTCTTAAACTTGACAATAATGGATCCAGATCAAGCCCAAAGAGCAGTGGACTTTGTTGCTGGCGGCACCTATGCTATTGATGGTCATCAGGAGCGAATTGGCGAAAGTATCTTCTTATTTACACCTAGCTGTGTTCAAGTGAGCACTCAGTCTGGTGCAATTCCTGACTTGGCTGCTACACAAATGCGCGATGCTCATCAGAGTGCTCCTGCTCCTGCCTGGGCAACGGAACCGGAGCGGATAGCTCAGTAACGATTGTCAATTTTGGGGCTGTTTCTAAAATAAAATATCTACAATCTAAAAATTCTGCTGTCAACAAAGGGGGCTGGGGTGTCTGTCAAGCTTGGCATTATTGGTGGAGGGGTAATGGCAGAGGCAATCTTGTCTCGCCTGCTTGCTCAAGAGCTTTATTTTGCTGATCATGTTTTGGTGAGTGAGCCACAAGCTCCCCGGCGTGAATTTTTGGCGCAGAAGTACAAAGTCAAGGTGACCTCAGATAACCGGCAAACTGCAACGTCGGCATCAGAGGTTTTGTTATTAGCAATTAAACCCCAAGTATTTAAAACAGTAGCAGCAGAACTGGCACCAGAAAATGGTGATAATCGTCCAGCAATGGAGCAATTGCCAGTAGTGGTATCAATTTTAGCTGGCATGCCCCTAAGTCAGCTAGAATCAGCTTTTGGAGAACAGCCAGTTATTAGAGTGATGCCCAATACTCCAGCGATAGTAGGGGCAGGGATCACTGCAATTGCACCAGGCAAAACTGTACAACCTGGACAGATAGCACAGGCAAAAGCCATTTTTGAGGCGGTGGGCGAAGTCGTAGAGGTACCAGAATATTTGATGGATGCGGTAACAGCTGTATCAGGTTCAGGACCAGCCTACGTGGCAATTATGATTGAAGCCCTGACTGATGGTGGTGTCGCAGCGGGGCTACCGAGAGCAATCGCTTCCCAGTTAGCGCTTTCTACTGTACTGGGGACGGCAACACTTCTCAAGGAGTCTCAAATACATCCTGCCCAACTCAAGGACCGCACTACTAGTCCTGGCGGTACTACAATTGCTGGGATTGCCCAGTTGGAGCGTGCTGGTTTCCGTTGTGCTCTGATTGAAGCAGTGCAAACTGCTTATCGACGCTCCCAAGAGTTAGGTAAGATCATCTCCGGTTGAACGCCTGGCGGCAGTACTCATCCTCAGGGGGACAGGGTGAGGAATAGTTTTTTATAGCGATCGCACGAAGGATATAGCAGTCGCCACAGTTGTTAGGACACTTCCTTGTTTTAACGCCAAGAGCGGTCAATATTAGACATTAGACATCTTCAATAATTATGCTAGAGCCCTGATGCTAACGTTCCCAAATCAAGGTTTCCGGAGATGTCTATTCGCTTAAAAAAGTATCCTCGAAAAAGACTCGTAATTGTGCATGAGCGAGCAGATTTAACTGCTCAGCCCCGATTTTTGCTCACTGATGCTCTCCATTGGCAGAGTAAAAGAGTAATTGAAGAAGGAGAGGTCTTTCAAGAGTTCTGTAAGCAGGTTACTGTTTTGATAACTTGCCCAATAGTGTTACTAACCAGTTTTTTCCCTAGCCATGCTCTGGGTTTGAATTCTCCGCGTCTCCGCGTCTCCGCGTCTCCGCCTCTGCTTACTCCTTGCCCCACTCTTTTTTTCGTTCACCCGGGAACAGGGGGGCTAGTTACTCAGCAACCTGACCCCAATGAAGACCGTTTTTTGCAACAAGTTCCTGAACCTTTACCAATTGACCCCAACCAAACTGAGCAAGTCATACCGACTCCAGAAACTGAGGATCCTTCAATTTCACCGGAAGTAGAATCATCTGAGGTCAAGATTCCGGTTACTCAAATCAAGGTAACGGGTAGTACAATCTTTGGGCAAGAGGACTTCAATCCAATCACTGAACCATTGCAGGGACGAGAGGTTAGCTTGGAGGAACTCAAAGAGGCGACTACAGAAATTACTCAGCTCTATTTGAATGCAGGCTATATCACCTCGAGAGCAGTTTTAGTGGATCAAAAAATTATCGATGGGGTGGTGCGGATTCAAGTTTTGGAAGGTAACTTGACCCAGATTGAGATTGAAGGAACTAAACGACTCAATCGTGGCTACATTCGTCAGCGCATTGAGCAAGGAGTGACTACGCCGCTACGAGTCGAGGAACTGGAAGAACAATTACGCTTGCTGCGAACTGACCCACTGTTAGAGAATATTGAAGCCAGTTTACGTTCTGGGGAGAAGATTGGCGAAAGTATCTTAGTGGTAAAAGTAACAGAGGCTAATCCCTTCTATGGTAATCTGAATTTTGATAACTTTTCTCCTCCCAGTGTTGGTTCAGAGCGTTTTGGAGCTTTACTTGGTTATCGCAATTTAACTGGTATTGGTGATAATCTTTTTGCTGCTTATGACCGTTCTACTACTGGCGGCTCAGAAGTAACTGAGTTTGGTTACCAGGTTCCCCTCAATGCTAAAAATGGTACTCTACAGCTACGAGCAGTAATTGACCGTAATGAAGTAACTCAGGAACCTTTTGATGAGTTGAATATTGAAGGGGAGTCAGAACTTTATGAGCTTAGTTTACGTCAGCCTTTAGTCCGTAATCCTCGTGAAGAATTTGCTCTTTCTCTAGGATTTAGTTTTCGGGATGGTCAAACCTTTCTCAATTTTAGACCTTCTGGCTTTGGTATTGGTCCTGATGAGGATGGAGTTAGTCGGATCAGTGTGTTACGCTTAGGGCAAGATTATCTGAAACGAGACTTAGGTGGTGCCTGGGTATTGCGATCGCAGTTTAGCATTGGTACTGGTTTATTTGATGCTACTACTAACGAATCTCCAATTCCAGATAGCCGCTTTTTTAGTTGGTTAGGGCAGGTGCAACGGGTACAGCGTCTCAGTGATAACCAATTGTTAGTTGCCAGAGCTGACTTACAATTGTCTCCTGATAGTCTCTTATCTTCAGAACAGTTTGTGATTGGCGGTGGTCAATCTCTGAGAGGTTTTCGGCAAAATGTTCGTTCTGGCGATAGTGGCTTCCGTTTTACTATTGAAGACCGTATTACCCTGGCACGCAACCAAAATGGAGGTTCAGTAGTGCAGGTAGCACCATTTTTTGATATGGGAGCAGTCTGGAATGACTCGGATAATCCCAACAGGTTAAAAGGCGACACTTTCCTAGCTGGTTTGGGGCTAGGATTAATCTTGAATCCTTTGCCTCGTCTCAATCTCCGAGTTGACTTTACCATACCGTTGTTAGACATAGATGACCGAGGGGAAAATGCTCAGGACGATGGTATATTTTTTAGTGTTAACTATGGATTCTAGACATCTCCCCCTCTCCCCCTCTCCCCATCCCCCCCTCCCCCCCTCCCCCCATCCCCCCATCTCCCAATCCCCTCACAAGGCCATTCTTTTCTTCCCCTTACTTATTATTTTTAT
>JAAHGS010000104.1 GCA_010692645.1 Symploca sp. SIO2E9 | reverse complement strand
AGATCTGCTTTTTGTGGTCGGGTAGATACCCTAGCATAGACAACAACGGCTCTTCCTCCGTCGGGTTCTGATTCTTTTTTGATGAACCCTTCGATGTTGTAGCGCCTATGCCCTGACGGCGTTTTGACGGTTTGGATCTTGCCCTAGGATTCCCATCTTCTGAGGGTTCTGAGGCAAACTCCCAAAGACTCAGCTGCTTCACTTGGTTTTACATATTTAGCCATAATGTCGATACTATGGATAAATATGTATTAATTGTCAAAATTTGTCCGTATGATCAACGACTAGAGGCGTACCGATCGCCTCAAAAAAGCACTCCTATTCTATCCCCAAATTAAAAGTGAAGCCATCGCCCGGATACTAGATTACACCTCAACCCTGGAGGTGTACTCTTCTCGTCGGGAGATTACCTTAGCGCGACTGGCTTTGGCGAAGGCACGGTTAGAGGATGCAGCTGAGATGACAGCTCAAGACGTTGATGCTGCTGCCAGAATGATTGGCTTAAAAACTGTTGCTAAGCAAAAACAGAAAGAAGATTTACCCAATGTGAGTTCTGAGCCTGTTATACCAAAGCCAAATCTGCCTGAACCTATACAGGAAAAAATAATCTCAAAACCCTCTTTATCAAAATCAAAACAGTCTGAGCCATCGACGCAGGAAGAGATGGAGGGCAAGATTAAGGTAACGCTGGTGAATGGTTGGGGTGTGCCAGTTAAGGTGCTGAGTCTGGATGATGTAAAGATCACTCAGGAAGTAATCCATTCGCCTAGAAGTATAGGAAATCTAGAACTTGAAAGTTCTAATATTATTCCTGATTTTGATGTACGCAAATATCAGGCAAGACTACTAGAGCGCTACGGTAATTTCAATGTATCTACTTTAGATACTGATGGTGCTGGTTATAACAGACTGCAACTGTGGAGTATTTTTATTCCCCAAAATGTACGCCAAGTGCATGAATTATTACCGCAAGCCTACGAATTGCCGGATTGATTGAGCCTAAGTTTGTAGGGAAGATTATTGAGTATTTAATTGAGCAAGATGGGCAACAGGAAGGATTTATAAATCTATTTCTGGCAGCTGAGTGTCTTGCTGAGGTCAGGAATAGAAGAGCGATCGCCTCCACAGCAGATACACTGCTTAATCGCTTGCAAAACCTAGCTCAAGAAAAGTTACAAGAGGAGAGTGCACTCAAACTCCTAACTGCGATCGCTACAACCTGGAAGGATAACACCAAAACTTTACCCTGGCTGAAAAGTTGCATTCGATTCGATACTAATTCTTACGTGCCAGAATCAGCTGTACAAGTAATTGCCACCAATTGGAAGGATAAAGATGAGACTTTTACTCTCCTCCAACAGTGGGCTCAAGATGATGATAATGAGTATGTGCGACAAGCAGCAGTGGAAGCAATAGCCAGTGGTTGGAAAGAGGATGCTGATACCTTACCCATGCTCAAACTTTCGGCTCAACAGGATGAGGATTGGGCTGTGCGACGAGCAGCAGTGGAAGCAATAGCCAGTGGTTGGAAAGAGGATGCTGATACCTTACCCCTGCTCAAACTATGGGCTCAACAGGATGAGAATCAGTATGTGCGACAAGCAGCAGTGCAAGAAATAGCTCGTGGTTGGAAAGACGAGCCTTGGATGTTGGAATTTTTGTGCGATCGCGCCATTAATGACCCCTTTGAGCGCCAGAAAGAATGGGAAGGCAACCCTCGACTAACTGCACTCGAGGCAATCGTCAAGCAATATCGGAATCATCCCCAAACTTTAATACTATTGCGCGACAGAGCCGAAAATGACTTAGATGAGCAAGTAAGAAACTCAAGCAATTAGAGTAAAATTAACCAAGGATACTATATATGCGATCGTAATAGTTTTTTCTTTGATGTTAGTTGGCACAGCACAAGCAGCAGAACTCCTCGGAATATCTACAGCACGAGTACGCCTACTCCTCAAGCAAGACAGGATTCAAGGAGCCTATAAAATTGGTAGATTCTGGGTAATTCCCCTATTTGATGGCATGCCGCTGATCTCTAAAGGTCGCCGCGGACCAAAAGGAAGGTGGTGTAGAAGGCGTCCTGCTCTTACTTTTATCCACGTCAACCAGCATGCCATTCGCCAAAACAAACAGCGGGAAGATCATCTTCCCGTAATCAGTATCAAAAAAGGGAATAGCAATGTCTATGGTCACGAAGTCAGAATCAATGGACCGTGTCGAGTAGTTTATCAACCCAATTTCCCTAAGCCCTGTGGTGCTAGAGTCTGGATTGAGACTCTCTCAAATGTTGAGGTAATTGATCACGGCTAATATCAGAGCAACTAATAGAAATAACCTAAAAACAACTGCAAGGGAAAGCGCGCCTGTTTTAAAGGCTGGCGGCATACTGAGAACTTTTTTGATTTTATTTGTTGATTTTAGAATGGGCGATACTGGATTCGAACCAGTGACAGCCTGCTTGTAAGGCAGGAGCTCTACCACTGAGCTAACCGCCCACTATCTGTATCTAAGATAGTAGTGACATATTCCTAACCTTCAATGTAGGATTCCCAGTGACTCCTGCTACTGCATAGGACATTAACTGAGCTTTAAGAACGGTATGCCTTACCGCTCTGCGTTTTACGGAACTTTAATCAAATACCAACAAGCTAGTATTTTTCAATTTACTTGCCAGTTACAAGTTCCCATTCATAATAACAGAAGATAATATCGAAGGCAACCACATTGCTCAAACTAGCGATTCGGCAGCCATCCTCGCACGAACCAAAATAGCACAAAAAGAAGACAACTATGCCCTCTGGTCAAACACATGATCGAATTACACTATGGAGTTTGCCAGTAGTATCAGGCTTATGTGTCGCCTTAACTAAAAGTAGTGACCTCACGCTGATGGTTTCGGGAGGCTTTCTCTTCGGTGGACTGATGTTTGGTCCTGATTTAGATATTTACTCTCGACAATTCAAGCGCTGGGGCTGGCTACGCTGGATTTGGATACCCTACCAAAAGTCAATGCGTCATCGCTCTGTGCTATCCCACGGATTAGTCATCGGAACAACTTTACGAGTGGTTTATCTTGCCATTTGGATAGTTGGTTTAGGATTGTTAGGAGGGCTGTTGGTTGGGTTGTTGAGAGATTTATCTTGGAGTCAGCAGCAGCTCATAAAAAAAGCGATCGCTTTTTTTTCTAATTACCGCTTGGAGTTGATCGCCCTATTTGTAGGCTTGGAGATGGGTGCGATGCTCCACTCTTTAAGTGACTGGACTCATTCAAGCTACAAGCGCTGGCAAAAAAAGCGACAGAAGCCAAAATTACAAAATACTGCCCGCAAACGTACTTATTCTCGAGGCAGCCTCCACAAAAGGAAGGCAAAGACCAAGAGGAAAGCAATTAAAGACGCGGGGACACGGTGACACGGGGACGCGGGGACAAATTGGATGGGGATTTGACCCCAACCAATTTTATGCACCGCAAGTGACGGTGGGGTATTTAACCCAAATTAATTTCGATAAATAAAGATGTCTTTCTGACGGGTCTGAGAAATCATGTTAACAATAGTTAAGTAGTGTTTAATTTTTCCCGGTCTTTTCGGTGTAAGCAATTCCTATGACCTCTCCAAGTCCTGCCTTAGCTGCCCTACAAGAACTAATAGAAGTGGTTGCCCAATTACGATCACCTGATGGTGGCTGTCCTTGGGATCTAGCTCAGACAACCCAAACTTTAACACCTTACGTGATTGAGGAAGCTTATGAGGTGGTAGATGCTATTGCCAGTGGAGAATCGGAGGCAATCGCTGAAGAATTGGGAGATTTACTATTACAGGTGGTGCTTCAGGCTCAGATTGCCAGCGAGGATAATCAGTTTACCCTCAAAGAGGTTGCTCATGGCATTAGCCAAAAGCTAATCCGGCGTCATCCCCATGTATTTGGAAATGTAGAGGAACGCAATCCTATCTCTGTCGAGGAAGTCAGTCAAAACTGGGAGCAAATCAAAGCTGTAGAAAAGGGAGAAACTGTTGAACAGTCTCAGTTACTCAGTCGCAAGCTTAATCGTCATGCTCGTACTTTGCCCCCTTTAATGGCTGGCATGAAGATTTCTCAAAAAGCCGCAGCTGCTGGTTTTGATTGGGAAAATATTGAGGGTGTTTGGGGGAAATTCACCGAGGAACTAGCTGAATTCCAACAGGCACTCGAACTCGAAGACCAAGCCCATCAGCAAGCAGAACTAGGGGATTTATTATTTACCCTAATCAACATTGCTCGTTGGTACAAGCTTGACCCCTCAGAAGCTTTGCGGGGTACTAATCGGCGATTTATTCAGCGTTTAGAAAAAATGGAGGTGTTTGCAGAACGACCCTTGTCTGATTATACATTGGATGAGCTCGAAACTCTCTGGCAGCAAGCTAAGACTAAGCTGTCACAGGAGCACCAATGAAACAAAATTCTACGACTACATCTTACTCAATACTTGTCAAGTGAGGGATAGGACAGTTTATAGGGGGTCTGACCCATACCCCCTCAACTGACTTAAAAGATCAATATTATATTTAGGTACTTATATCTTTTTTTTAACTGGTCTGCGACTAAAGTCACTGTATTTGTTTAAACTGCTTCTCTCCTCACACACAAATAAAATCTGCTTGTGCACTCCTAAACTTCCTAGAGGTTTTTATGACAGTGAAAGTTCGCCTTATACCTGGTGCTATCTCCGAGTTGTTCGCTCAAGTCAGTAGTTCTGGCAGAATTACCTTGGCTGATCGCTATGGTCTTATGGCAGCCTTGCTAGAGGACTCAATCTCTCAAGAGGAGAGGGATTCTATTGACAGGCTACTGCATGCCTTTTGCCGTGGGCGGATGCATTTGGTAGATGACCTTTCCTCAATTTGGCTTTACTGAATCAACCAGTACCCATAGCTAGAAATTTACAGCCCTTGTAAGTATTATCACGCGGCGGCTGTCAACTACCATTGTCCAAAAACCGCGATCGCTTAGTTGCCCCAAGGTTGAATTAGCCGCTTTTTGGCTAGTGGTATGCATTGCTAGCAAGTAATGGCGTTGACCATAGGCGACTAAACCCACATCTTCCCTGAGAATTTGCCTGATCTCGGATGCTAATTCTGGTTGATTGGAGTAATCGACCAACACTGCATAACCCTCGCCCAAGGGTTGAGGGTTGTAGGCAGGGTAATTGCTGCGTATTTCTCCTGTTGAGGGCGAGCGTACTACAAATGCTGACAATCCCGAAAGCTCTCTGATATAACGAGCCCAATTGTTGGCGTTTTCAAGGTCTCTAAAGCCTGCAACTCTCGTCACTGTGTCTTCTAAATATTGACATAAGTTGGCTTGAAGTTGTTGGGACAAACTCCTTTGAAGTGTTTGATGATTCTCCCAATTTTGGCTGAGTACCAACAAGATATACTCATTCGGCTGTGGCGGCTGACACTCAGCCAGAGATGGTTGAGCCTCAGTGGCATCAGGTACAACAGTCACACTAGCAATTGATATGAGGATAGACCCAAGAATTTTCTGTATTTGATTATTGCTCATTAAACATTTAAGTTTAAATATTTTAGTCAGAATTTTATTCAATTGAGGGAGACTTGTTCCTAGAGAGGGACGAACTCAATAGCCCTAAAGTTCGATTCAGGAGTTAGAAGCCAAAGGATTAGAAAGCGCCAATAGTTAATCAAAATCTTCTCCCCGTCTCCCTGAGCCATCCCCCCATCTCCCCCCTAATCTCCTGTTAGTTAAGAAGCAGAACCTGTAAGCGCCTCCTCACTCCAGTCAAGGGTGTCACCGACCTGCTCACCAGTGTGATAAGCAGCAAGCAAGACTTCACAAGTTTTGCCCCAAGCAATTGCGCCCATGGCATCAATAGCGATCGCACCTAAATCCCGTTGATTATCCTTAGCTTCTTGCAATGAACGCTGCATCGACTCACTCAAGGATAAACCATCGCTAACGCGCACCACAATCCGCGCTGCTAGACACTCATCAATAATATCTTCCCCGATACCAGTACAGCTAACAGCTGCTTTACTGGTGGCGTAGTTCCCAGCTGGCATTGCCGAGTCACTAACGCGCCCAATCCTTTCAAAACCTTTGCCTCCGGTGGAAGTTCCTACAGCCAGACATCCCTGACTATCGAGAGCAACCACACCAATAGTGCCACGCCCAGGCTCAGAAACTATAGTTACGTCCTTTTCGGCGACAACTCCTGCCATAGTCTTGCTAAAATTATCTTGCCTCTCCTGAATCCACTCCTGCAAGCGCAAGTCAGTTAGAGGATTATAAACTGGGGCGTTGAGTTCTCGCAGCAGTTCAGCTGACCCATAGTCAGAGAGTACTCGATCAGCAGACTCTTGTAATGTTTTTGCTAAATTAATCGGATTTTGAACTCGCGAGACATTAATCACACCGGAGAAGCGCTGAGACTTGCCATCCATCAAAGCGGCACTCATACGGATTTGCCCATCTGATTGCAGCACAGAACCAGTTCCAGCATTAAAGCGGGGTTCATCTTCGAGTAGTTGACAGCCTCTGACTACAGCATCGCGGGCGTTAGCGCCAGCTAGCAACAAGGAATAAACTTCTTCGATAATTTTGTAAAGCGACTGGCGCACGGCATCAGCTCCCCCTTTACCTTTGAGAGAGCTACCAGCACCACCGTGGATAATAAGTTTGGGTTGCACTTGATTAACTGACATAAAAATATAGTGATGCTTGGTGTTCCATTTTCTCTAAAATGTTAAGACAAAAATAAAGACTCAAGCAGACTTTAGATGGGATTAACAGATGTCAGGATTATCTTGGTTGAGCCAGAAGGACCTTTAAATGTAGGTTCGATCGCACGGGTAATGAAAAATATGGGTCTGGATCAGCTAGTGTTGGTGAATCCTCAATGTGATCCTTTAGGGATGGAAGCGCGGCAAATGGCAGTTCACGGTTCAGACATCTTAGAAGCAGCAAAGCAGGTAACAAATATACCGCAAGCCTTAGCAGGGTGTCACAGGGCAATTGCCACTACTGCTCGCCCTCGTACCTTGCCCACTACCTTGGAAACTCCCAGGGCTGCCCTACCTTGGTTATTAGAAGAAGGGGTTAAGTCAGCTTTAATTTTTGGACCTGAACCAAGGGGCCTAAGCAATGTAGAACTAAATCATGCTCAGCGATTTGTCTGTATTCCTTCAAGTTCAGAATATCCCGCTTTAAACCTCGCTCAAGCAGTTGCCATATGCTGCTACGAGCTTTACCAGATTACCCAACAGTTTACAAAAGTCGAGAGTCTCGATTCTACCTCTACTCCCTACTCCCCACTCCCTACCGCCTCTTCTGAAGTAGCTGCTCCCTTAGAGGTAATTGAAGGGTACTATGAACACCTAGAAGATATTTTGTTGAAAATCGGTTATCTTTATCCTCATACGGTCCAAGCACGCATGGAAAAGTTCCGGCGTCTGTTAAATCGGGCAACGCCCACTACAGCAGAAGCTGCTATGCTCAGAGGAATTTTACGTCAAATAGAATGGGCGTTACAATTGCAACAAAAGTCCTTTGTTGATGATGCTTCAGAGCCAAAGGAATCCTAGTTAGTTGTCAAAGGAGGTGTTAGGGGTGGCAGCGTCTATGAATAGAGGGCCTCAGCCTGAAAATCATCAGGTGGAAAAGCGAAATCAATCAATTCGCCCCAGTTTGAGTCAGCCTAGAGTTCGTCTCAAACATCCTCATCAACAGGAGGTGATACAGATACCTTTGCAGCAACCAGAGCAATTCTCTTCCGGGAGTACTTCGGGTCGGCGCAGGCGTAGGCAATCTATGCCTTCCCAGCAGACAACACCTCAGCAGACAAGAGTGCAACCAAACTACGGCACCAGTGCGAATCTACCGCAACTTGCCCCAATTAGACCAACTCAAGCACAATTAACAGCTGTGCGTGGGTCAAATTCACAGACAAGAACTCAGGCAGGTTTGAGGAATAATCGACAACCTCTTTCGGAGACACCCCATTCTAGGCGCTTCAAATCTCTGATCGATTCGGGTAAACTTGGTCGCAAACGCAAGCGATTACAAAGTTCTCAGGCAGTTACTAAATCAACAACTCCAAGGCAAAAAAATACTGGCAGAGACTCCCAGCAACGCCGTAGCATTCAATCTGCCGGAACTCAAAGAGGGCGTCAAGTTAGGCGTCAGCCAAAACCTCCCAACAACCGACTGGTTTATGCTATTCGCCTGCTGATTATGGGGATTGGCCTTGCCGCGATTGGGGGAACTCTATTATCTTCTTTAGAGCCAACGACGCGAGCCTCTGTTCAAGCCAATGAGGCTGCCGAAATCCAAGTCCAGCAAAGTCCTAGACATGTTAGTAGTGTGACACCACTGCCCCTGCGTCAGGAAATCCCCGAATTGAAGGCTCAAATGCAAGCCATTGTGGCGCAAAACCCCAAATTGCAACCAGGAGTATTTCTCTTAGACCTAGATACAGGTGCCTACCTTGACTGGGACTCTCGCTCGATCTTTGCTGCTGCTAGTACGATTAAAGTACCAATTCTAGTTGCTTTCTTTCAAGCCCTTGATGCTGGCAAAGTCCGCTTGGATGAAACTCTAATCATGGAATCGGAAATGATCGCATCGGGTTCCGGTGATATGCAGTATCAACAACCGGGAAAACACTACACAGCTCTGGAAGTAGTAACCAAGATGATCGCTATTAGCGATAATACCGCTAGTAACATGATTATTGCTCGACTTGGTGGTGCTGAGGTACTTAACCAACAGTTTCGCTCTTGGGGCTTGGCAACCACAGCAATCAGCAACCTACTACCAGACTTAGAAGGAACTAATACTACTAGTCCTAGAGAAATAGCACGTTTAATGTCAATGGTCAATCAAGGGCAGTTGTTGTCACTGCGATCGCGTGACCGGCTCTTGAGCATTATGCAGCGAACTCAGAACGATTCACTGCTGCCCCAGGGACTAGGAAATGGTGCTACTATTGCCCATAAAACTGGTAATATCGGCTCAGTTCTAGCTGATGTGGGAATAGTGGATATGCCCACTGGCAAGCGTTACATTATTGCTGTTATGGTCAAGCGCCCCCACGATGACCCTAGCGCCCAAAAGCTGATCCGCGATATTTCTCGTACAGCTTATAACTATTTTAACGGGCCCCGCACTACCCCGAGCAAAACCTCGATGCCCACAGGCAGTACTGCCACACTTATCAGTGCAATTACTCCTTAGTAGGTAAATAATTAAGTCGTTACGTATTTAACTGGTATATTCATTTGATATTAGGGAGTAGGGAATAGGGAGTAGGGAATAGGTGGAAGAAAATTGAATGTACCTCTACCTAAATATTTGCTACAAATACTGTTTTAAGTAATAAGTTTTGAGTGAAAATTAATAAATGTTCTTATTGTCACTTATTACTTATTACTTATTACTTATTACTTAAAGTCAGACTATTTGTAGTATTTTTTTTCTATTTGATCTTAGAATCGGAGCCTACTTTAGTTGCAAAAAATTTAAGCAAGTCCAACCAACTTTGCACTGAGTTCCCACAAGCGTTCGGCTTTCTCATCATCGCTTGCTTCCTTAGAAACTTCTTGCACAAAAGATTTACGATTTTTCTTCTGTCGATTCCCCCAACTCCAATAGGCACCAGATTGACTGTATTCAGGATTAGCAACTACTTCCGCAACTCGCTTACCAGCTTCTTCTTCCGATACAAATCCCCCAGTGATGTGCTTCTGGAATAATGGGAAGAGTTTCTGAAATAAGGGATAATGGTCTCGGAAGAGGGCTGTGGTAGCAACACAACCAGGATAGAGAGAGCTGAAGGTAATGCCAGTTGATTCGTGATAGCGCCGATGCAGCTCACGCATGGTGAGTACGTTGCAAACTTTACTGTCTTTGTAAGCTTTTACTGGCTCAAACTTCTTGCCGTCAATCATTGAGTGAGGCGGCTTGAATCCCTCTGCCAAACCCTTGAGCTCTCCCAAATCTGGACGTGGTGGAATTTTACCTCCTAACTCCTTGGGATTGTGTGTCACTGTTCCCAAAATGACTAGCCTTGGTTGGGAAGATGATGAGTTTTTTAAATCCTCTAACATCAAATTACACAAGAGGAAATGACCAAGGTGATTGGTGGCAACACTTAATTCGTATCCTTCTGGGGTTCGCAATGGCTCCTTTAATAAAGGCATATAGATTGCAGCGTTGCACACTAAAGCGTCTAGGGATTTGTCAGTTGCCCGGAAGTTGGTGACAAAGTTTCTTACACTCTCTAAGGAGGCTAAGTCAAGATACATAATGGTGTAGTCGTCGGGAGACATACCTACATCTTTGGCAACTTTTTGGGTTTTTGAGATATTCCGACAGGCCATCACCACATGCCATTGCCCGGTTTGGGCAAGAGCTTTGGCGGCTTGTAAGCCAACTCCTGAGGAGGCACCTGTAATGATGACAGTTGACTTGTGGTCTTGTTCCATTACCGTTTACAGTTTTGCGATCGCGATTAACTATCTTCAGGATCTTATATCGTCATTGCCGCTAAATCTGAATTTTTATCTACGGAAATTGATCGACAGGACAAAATAGAGCCTCTAGAATAAACATGAGATGGCTAGATGAGTTGAGAATTAGACCTTTCAACTATATCTATTCCACCTCTATTTATCCAGAGTTCATATTGTTTCAGTAATTACATGGCATCCCAGAAAATTATTCCCCTAAAGCTATCAGATGGGGAAGTTATCAAAGTTGAAGTTACTCAAATTGGTGAGCAACCAGTATCTGCAGAGACCAGAATTTTTAAGAAGGCTACCAGTGTAATTAAGTCAATTGCAGACGATATTGCCGGAACATTAAAGGAAGTCAATGACAACGTTAAACCAGACAAGTTTAGCGTCAAGTTAGGACTAGAAATTGGTATTGAATCTGGGGAACTCACTGCCTTGATTGTCAAAGGAACTGGTAAAGCAAATTTGGAAATTACCATGGAGTGGGGGAAATAGGGAGACGGGGGGATGGGGAGACGCGGAGACGCGGAGACGCGGAGATGGGGAGATGGGGAGAGAGATTTTTCTGTTTCCTTCTCCTGACTCCTGACTCCTGACTCCTGCATTGAACTTGGTGAGATTAGTCCATGGTAGATAGAGAGTATTTACAACGATGCACGGTGCGTTTGAATATTTCCGGTAGTCAGGGTACGGGATTTTTTGTTGCTCGGGGACTGATTCTCACCTGCGCTCACGTTGTAGAATATGCAGATTCTAACTCTGTTAATGTTTTCTGGAAGGCCCAAAACCAAAATTACAAGGCTAAAATTGAGAAATTACTGGAATATCCTCTTGATTTGGCCTTGCTGAGATTGGATAGTGAGAGTTTTAATCATCCTTGTGTCGGGCTCGATCAATCTGAGCCCAAAATTAACGAGGATTTATATATTTTTGGGTATCCGAAGGGTGAAGGGGTGGATTACTCGGATGGCGATTCAGGAACTTTCAAATATGAGGGAGAAAGTTTTAAAAAAGATGTTCTACTACATAAATTAAAGCAAGGGCGAATTATAGACGGGTTTAGTGGTTCGCCTTTACTGAATCTGCGTACTGGAAAAGTCTGTGGAATGGTTAATATTTCCAGTGATACCAGTAGTGATTTAGGTGGACGTGCTGTTTCTACAAAGATAATCCTAGAGCAGTTTCCAGAAATTGCCGCACTCAATCAGCAGTTTCATCAGCAAGAACAAAAGCCTACAGGCATCAACCCCTTTGAATTTGGTTCACCTGTGTCGCCACATCGCTTCTATGGGCGACGAAAAGAAATTTTAGAGGTAAAAAACCGGATTGGTGCGATCGCTCCTCAGTGCATCAATATTGTAGGACTAAGGCGCAATGGTAAAACATCTCTATTGCGCTATATCAAGGAACGCAATCAAGAATTTTTTAAAGCTCAACAACAGCCGCTTATCATCCCTTTCGATCTCAGTAACGGCAAGTTTCATACTCCAGAAGGGATAATGGAGGGAGTGAGACGCGGGATCCAACAGTTGACAGGAGAGGAACCTTGGTCAAGGGAAAATAATGATGACCCTTTTGAGGTTGAAGATGGTTTGCAGCTAGTTTGCGATCGCGGATATCGCCTAATTGTAATGCTGGATGAGTTTGAGGCGATTAGCAGACGGCTGGAGAAGTTTCAAGATTGGGGGGGAGACTGGCGTTCCAAGGCTTCAGCAGGTTTGTTAACGATGGTAATTTTTAGCAAAAGCCCTTTGAGTGAGATTTATCAACCCTTGGGTTTAACTTCTCCCTTCGGTAATATTTTCAGTACCACGATTCTTGGTGCATTGGAGGAGGAGGCTTGGCACAGTCTAGTACTAAATGGTTTTCGTGATAATGTAGGGGTGCAAGGGACTTTATCATGGATTGATGATTTAGCTGGGGGATTGCCTTTTTATGTTCAAATGGCAGCCGCGATGCTGTGGCAATATGGCGATTGCGAACAGGCAAGGAAAGAGTTTATTTTCCAAGCGACTCCTCGCTTTCAAGAACTCTGGAAAGACTTAAAAGAAATAGAACGTCATGCTTTGCGTCATGCTGCTGGTGTTTCTGGTGTAGCTACTCCCAATTCAGCGATTATCGATACTCTTCAGCGTCACGGTTTATTGCGTCAAGATGGTAATTTGTTCAGCAGTGCTTTTGCTAAGTTTATTAAAGGTGAGTGATCAATGTTAAGAAACAAAGCAGGAGGCAAAGGGCAGAAGAAAAGCTGATGACGCTCCAGACGCTCCAGACACGGAGACACGGGGATTGATGTATAGCAGTCATTCAGAAAATTGGTATTACTTATTACTTATTACTTATTACTTATAGAAAATGGAGAATTAAAAATGACTGAGACAAAACCAACTCGCCAGGTTCGCAGAGGAAGAATATTTCCTGAAATTCAATGGTCCCAAGAAAAGAAAGCACAATGGAGAGCAGAAAAAGAAGCCTTTCGTCTGCGTTGTCAGCCAATTTTTGAGCGAGTCAAATCTGAGTTAATCAAAACTCACTATAACTGGTATATTGTGGTTGAACCAGAGAGTGGAGAATATTTTATTGGTAAGGATGAAATAGTAGCAACGCAAATGTCACGTCAAAAGCATCCGAATGCTCCCGTTTATCTTTTCCGTATTAATGAAACAGGAGTTTCTGGCAGAATATGATTCAAGGTGAATTTGGCGATGATGACGAGCTATGGTTTGAAATTGAATTAATTGGTGCTGAAGGATTAGAAATATCAGTTTATGCAATGCTGGATACCGGTTTTTCAGGCTGGCTGGCAATTGACAACCAGGATTTAGAAGTGTTTGATTGGCTCTATATAGGTCAGCGAAATATGCGGATGGCAAATGGAAGAGAGGCAGAGTTTAATCTTTATGCAGGAAAAGTCCGTATAGATGGACAAGAGTTTGATATTCCTGTCCATACGGGAGAGGGAGTTCCAGAAGTTTTAATCGGTCGTAAGTGGTTAAAAACTCGGCGGTTAGTAGTAGATATTCCATCGCAAGCTTTAACGCTAGGTCAATAAATACAAAATTACAATGCGTCGTTTTCTGCGCGAAACTTGGGAACTATTTTATTGGGCAATGTTTTGCCCTTCAAAGCTTCAGCAGCGAATGAATGAGTGGGCACCTGCTGAGGAGAAGGATGGGCAAAGACCAGATACACTTTCTTGGGATATTATTCTAGGGCGTTTTAACTTTTGCTTTGTAGCTCAGTACCTACTATTATTACTTTGCTTAAGCCTACCTCTAATTATAAATATTGCTATCAAAGGTCAAGGACTGGATTGGCTACAGTTACCTACCGTATTATTTACTACTTATGGCGCTAGTTTTTGGTTTTTAGCCATGGGATTTCCTGTACCTTTAATCTGGTTGATAGTTTATCTAGAACAACCTGAAAGATGGATGGAAAGATTAAATCACATCCTCGTCATTCTAACGCCTTCACTACAAATTGCAGTAGGTCTTGCTACAGGTACAGTCTCTTTAATGATCACCATCCTGCTGAGACTCTGGTTGCTAGATAGAAACCGCCTTTCTATATCACGCAATATCTTTGTCATCGGTGGAACATTCAGCGTTTTCTTAGGAAGTTGGCTGGCAACTCAAAATTGGCTTTTTACATTATTTGTAAGTGGATTAACAGGTTTGTTGTTATCCATGGCTAGAGAGAGTGTTCAAGCTAGTGATCAAGCGGAAGGAGTGACGATGGGCTTAGCAGGAATGCTTGCGATATTTGTGGCATTCCTCATGGCGACAGTAGTAAAGGTAGAAGTGACGCCAGAAGTGGTGGCAGAAGTAGCAGAATTCACGGCGTTTTGTGTGATGTGTATCGTGGCAGCAGGAGTGGCATTTATCGTGGCGGCAAGAGTGGCACTTATCGTAGCGGCAGGAGTGGCGGTAGTTGTGGAGGGAGCAATGGCGTTTATTGTGGCGCTATTATTGACGGGAGCAGTGGTGGGAGCAGTGGTAGGGGCAGTGTTGGTACCAGTGGCGTTGTTCGCGGATGGAGTATCAACACTTCCTTTTCCCCTATTTGTCTTAATTTGCTTGTTAGTCACTTTCAGCCTTGCACCATCAGAAAGAAAGCGGTTAGGAATCATTACAGCAGGAATACTTACCGCCTTGGGCTGGGAAAATCTTGGTTTAAATTCACTTCTAACAATTCCCATTACATTAGTAAGTTACTACCGACTCCTGCCAGAATATTTGCTCCTAACACCAATCAGCCTCTTGCCATCACTCCCCTTAATCAAGCGTTTTCGGCTCAAACCTCTGCCAATTCTCAGATTACTGCCGCCCTACACCACCGAGTTGCTGTGGCTACCCCTACCCAATCACGATCGCATTTTAGCAGCCGCCTTCCGCACCGATGCCTCAGCAGCAATGGCAACCTTTGAGCAAATGCAGGTATTACCTTTACCTGGCTTTCAACGCACCATCAAACAAGCCTTACCTCAAATTGTTGCAGACCAATTAGCCACCGTCAAAACTCTTCCGCAGTTGGTATCAATAGCTAAACTAGAACATCCCCTATTACCGCTACTAGTTCCAAATTTCTATGAATCAGAAACCGAACTAGAAAACCTTACTCAATCCACCTCTTCACCCCTTATTGAAACTGAAATTTCCATAGTTTTGCCTCGCTTGCAAGCTGTTGCCAGAGATGTTGATGCTGCTTTAGAAGCAGGAAATTCAGCTTTACGGGAACGAGGTTTAGAGCGTATTTTGGATAAGCTAGGTATGTTGCAGGTACAACTGCCAGGATTAGGGCTAAAAGCACCAGTAATTAAACGCTGGCAACCTGTCATCAAACGCTGGCAGCGAGTCATCGAACTAGAATTAGAAGAACAGCAGAAAAAGTCCCAAGGTGAACTGCTAAACCCGTTTCAGTATGGCAATCCTGTACGTCTCAACCAGAATTACCTATTCAAAGGTCGTCAAGCCTTCGCTGACGATATTGTACGCCTCATCCTCAACCGCAACCGTCCTACCTTAGTTCTGTATGGTCCCCGTCGCTGTGGCAAAACTTCCTTTTTATACAATCTGCCACGCCTTTTTCCCAGCGACTTGCTGCCTGTCTTCCTTGATATGCAAAGTGCAGCCGCTACTAAAGATGAAGCTGCCTTTTGCTATAGTTTAGTCCGAGCCATCTATAAGGATAGCCGTAGCCAAGGTGTACAGTTACCAACAATTCCCAAGCGCAACGAATTTCAAGAAAGTCCCTACACTACCCTAGAAGACTGGCTAGATGAGGCACTCCCTCAACTGGAAGACAGGCAACTCCTGCTGAACTTGGATGAATTTGAAAAAATTGGCACTGCCATCAAAGAAGGGCAGATGAGCCTGAAACTGTTTGATGAACTCCGCCACCTTATTCAACATTACGAGCAATTAGGCTTTCTCTTTTCGGGGGTAAGTACTCTAGAGGAAATTGGACCTCACTGGAGCAGTTATTTTATCAGTGTTGTCCCCATTGAAATGCTCTATCTGGAACCCAACGAAGCAAAAGACTTACTCCTCAATCCTGACCCAGAATTTATCCTCCGCTACGATAGGGGTATTGTCGAAGAAGTCCTCAGACTCACTCGCTCTCAACCCTATCTCCTCCAACTCCTCGGTGCGGCAATGGTTACTCAAGCTAACCTGAATCACACTCAAATCCTAACCTCGGAACTTTTACAAGCTGCTATCCAGGATGCCTTCACTTTAGGTGAACCATATTTCACGAATGTTTGGACAGAATTTACTGGCAAGTCACCTTCTGAAATAGCAGTTGGGCAGAAGTTGCTTCTTGCCTTGGCTCAAAGTAAGCAACCCGATAGCGATCGCGATAAAATAACTCAAACGGTGCTACAGCGAATGCTTCGCTACCATATTATTGAGCAAAAAGACAAAGAATACCGCTTTGAAGTGCCGCTGCTTGAAATGTGGGTGCGGGAACGTGCAAACAGTTCATATGTACTACTTTAACACTCAGATTCCCTTACTCCAAGGGATATAGTGAAGGAATTAGGGTTTGCTGAATAAGTCTGGTGGTAAAGAGAGGGAGCTCTTAGCAGGGAGTAGGGAGTAGGGAAACACCGATAGTTCTAAACTTGATTATCCATGAAAGGATTTTGAGCTATTGGATGCTATAACCTGGCACTTGAAAGCGAAAAAAAGGCTCAAAACCCTTGTTTGGTATACATTCTATATTAATTCAGCAAGCCCTAATTAGAATCCCAGCTATCTACAAATAAGAATATAAACTCAAGTTAAATCCGGGCAATAGATTTTCTCCCGATAATTCTGTAGGAAGGTTTCGCACTTCTACATCTTGCCCTTGACGATAAATTCCCACTTCCTGCTGTTGTGGATTAATCAACCATCCCAATATAACCCCTGCATCCATATATTCCCGCATTTTGGAACTGAGCATTTCTAAATCATCTGTTGCTAACCTTAACTCAATCACAAAATCCGGTGCAATGGGGGGAAATTTGCGTTTTTGTTCCGGGGTTAGTGCCTCCCAACGTTGCTTTTGAATCCAAGCAGCATCAGGAGAACGATTTGCACCATTGGGCAACTTAAATACAGTAGAGGAACTAAAAGTATAACCGAGTTGAGTTTGCCGATTCCAAATGCCCAAATCGATAATTAAGTCAGCTTCTCGATTGCCACTCTCACCTCCAACAGGTGGCATAATAATTAATTCTCCTTTGGCAGTTCGTTCAAACTGTAACTCACGGTTATTTTGACATAACTGATAGAACTGTTCGTCTGTCAGTTCAACGGTGTCTAAATTTAATGCCAAAGGAGTCATAGCCTTTAACTCTGTCAATATATAGCACTTCTCAAATTGGGAGGTAGTCGCTAATAGCCCAAAACCTGCTAAAACCTGATTAAACCGTAGAAGCTCGAAGGCTCAAATTATGGTAACAACAAGTCAAGTCAACTAGTCTAAAATAGAGTAGATCGTAGAGGGATAAAATGTACGCCATCAAGGTGGAACTCAAATTGAATAATAAACAGAGAACCAAAATGGCGCAGCATGCTGGTTTTTCCAGGTTCATCTACAATTACGGTCTGTCTTTAATGCGGCAGTTAGACCACAAAGAGTTCAAAGGCAGCTCAAGTAAAAAGATTGATGAAATCCAAAAGACTTTTACCAATTTCACGAAGAAGCAGCCAGAATTCGCCTGGACTAAAAAGCTGTCATCAAGAGTGTACCAGACTGGGTTTAGAAGCCTGAAAGACGCTTATTCTCGATGGCATAAAGGCTTAGGGGAAACCCCACAGTTCAAACGCAAAAGGAACAGGCGTTCCTTTACGATCGTCAACAGTAACGGGAAGGTGGTTTTAGAGGCTGGCAAGCGCATCAAAATACCTACTCTAGGGACTTTCAGACTTAAGCAATCGTTACCTTGCCGCTATGTAACTCAGACCTTTACTGTTAGTGAAACTGCTGGGAGGTGGTTCGTATCTTTCTCCGTAAATGCTCAAAAAATACCACCCTTAACCCATGAAGTAGCTGCATCAGTAGGAGTGGACTTAGGCGTTAAGTGCTTTGCCACCTGTTCCGATGGTTCCAAATACGTTGCCCCACAGCCCTATCAGAAAGCGAAAACCAAGCTGGGCAAACAACAATGGCGCAATAGGAATAAAGTACTGGGCAATCGGAAGCAAGGAATCAAGGCATCTAACAACGCCAAGAAACACTACGCCAGGTTAGCCAAAACTCACGCCCATATTGCCAACATCCGTAAAGATTTCTTGCACAAGACAACAACGGAAATGAGCAAGAAATACGCGGTTATTCACATAGAAGATTTGAATGTAGCTGGCATGATAGCTAACCATAAATTAGCGTCTGCAATTAGCGATTTAGGCTTCTACGAGTTCCGTCGGCAGTTGGGCTATAAGCAAAAGCACTATGGCAACAAGGTGATGTTGGTTGACCGCTGGTATCCATCGTCGAAAACCTGTCATAACTGCGGGAATGTACAGCCCATGCCGCTTTCAGAACGCACCTACAAGTGTGGTGAGTGTGGTCACACTGCTGACAGGGACTTAAATGCGGCACTTGTCTTGGCGAGTGTTTCTTCTGACTGGTTAAAATATTTAGAACCCACGGCTAGTGGGGGATTGCCTGTGGACGGGTTAGCTGCCGACAGCCCCGGAAGAAGCAGGAAGAAAACATCAAATCGTTAGGGATTATAACCTTTCAGCAGGTTTGAGTAGGTTTTTCGTAGCACAGCATTGACTGTAATTTCTGGTAGAATCCCTAAGCTTGGCAAAACCTCTGCTCCCGAATAGACTATTGGTAGGTCATCTCCCTGCCATGCCCAAATCTGCTGACGAGCCAGATCAATTAACCAGGCTAATTGTGTTCCGTTACTGAGGCAATGGAGAATTTTGCTTTGTAGTTTTAAGGTACTTTGGTCAGGGGAACGAATTTCAATCAGCCAATCTGGTGGTCCTTCAAGTGGTCCATCCTCATCAGGAAGATGAATACACTCAGCGATCGCAATATCTGGCACTGGCGAGTAGGGAGGTATAATACAGCGTAGCTCCTGCACAGCTTCATATCGATCTGTACGCTCATTGATGTAATTAACCAGATTGCGCTGTAACCGCGAGTGAAAGAGGGTAGGCATTGGTTTTTGGACTGCTTGTCCATCAATTAATTCCCATGCAGGAGAAGCCTCAATATTGGATTGAGTTAGAAACTCTGCTAGGGGAATCGTGGCAATTGAATGAGTCATAGTCATAGCTGTTTACACAATCTCACCTTGCTTGCCGCTGCAAACCCTTGCTGTAAGTACCTGCGACATTGATAAAGTTTGCTGGTTGAGGCAGGGTGTGGGGTGTGGGGTGTAGGGTGTAAGGGAATTCCGGGCGATTTCATAATTGTTTACACAGTTGCTTTTATTTATGTCCGACTACTGACTTCACAATCATATCCCTTTGGTGCGATTGACTGCGACGTTTGGAAGTAAAATTAACTGAAGTTTAAGGCTTGCCAATAGATTGCCTTCTACAGAACCAAAGAGCGATCGCTTTCTTCCCTCACCCTAAAATAGGACAGCTACTCAAAGAGAAAAATCTATGGTTCAATCCTTAGCAAAACCCATTACCTTTGAAGAATTTATTGCATGGTATCCTAACACGGGTGGACGCTATGAACTCCATGATGGAATCATCATTGAAATGCCAAAACCAACTGGGAAACATTCCCATGTCACAGGCTTTCTGATTGAAGAATTAATTCTCACCGTTATCCAGATGGGCAAGCGAGGCATTTGGACAATTCCTAGAGAATCGATTGTGAAGTCAAGTAACGCAAAATCTGGCTACGAACCTGATATTATTATTATCGATCAAGATGTAATTGCTGCTGAACCCCGTTGGGAAAGAGAATCAATTATTGAAAATGCTCAGTCGGTCAAACTCATTGTTGAAGTAGTCAGCACGAATTGGCGTGATGATTATTTCAAAAAACGGGCAGACTATGAAGAAATGGGCATTCCTGAGTATTGGATTGTTGACTATGCTGCCCTGGGAGGACGGAACTTTTTGGGGAATCCTAAAGAAGCAACTTTATCAGTTTATAAACTCATTGATGAAGAATATCAAGTTAGCCAGTTTCGAGGTAATGACGCCATCATTTCGCCCACCTTTCCAGATTTTAGTCTAACAGCAGCACAAGTTTTTAAAGCTGGCAAGTAACTAAGTAATAAGTAATAAGTAATAAGTAATAAGTAATAAGTGAGTATTCATTTAGGTTTATTCCTTCACACTTGTTACTTACTACTTGAGCGACAAGGGTAATTTACTATTAAAGTGTGTGGGCTTTAACAAACTATGCTATGTGTACAAGTTCGCTACATATTCACCATAACCGTTATAGGGTAATGTCGCGCGTCTTTCCCATGATAAGTTTGGTCCTTTGCTAATAAATTTTTCTGTTGCTTGTGACCACCGGGGGTGAGGTTTGTTAGGATTAACATTTGCCTCGAAATCGTATTCGTAGGCATCAATCGTGTTCCAGAAGGTATCTGGCTGAGTCTCGACAAATTCGACTTTGACAATTGACTTTGCCCCCTTGAAACCGTACTTCCAGGGTAAAACTGCCCGAATTGGTGCACCGTGTTGCTTCGGCAGAGTGTGACCATAAATCCCTACCGCAAAAAATGCTAACTCGTTAGCCATTTCCTCAAGGCGCAAACTTTCTTTGTAAGGCCAAGGCAAGGAACCAAGGTGTAAGCCAGGACCTTTAGTAATTTCAGGGTTGTAATAAGAGCTAAATTGCACGAATTTTGCTTTAGAGCTAGGTTCGGCATCGGCAAGCAATAATTTCATTGGAAACCCAATCCACGGTAGCGCCATTGACCAAGCTTCAACACACCGGAATCGATAAATGCGTTCCTCTAAGGGAAATTTCTTTGTGAGGTCATCCAAGTCATAAGTGCGGGGATTTTTTACCAAACCCGTCACTTCCACCTTCCAGTTATCCGTTGGCAATGCCTGCGCCTTTGTCCAAATCGACTTGGTGCCGCCAAACTCATAAAAATTATTGTACTGTCCAGCTAGCAACTCATCTGTCAGAGGTCTCTCAAGGCTAGAAAATGCCGGGTTAGTTGTAGTTGGTTTTAAACTAGTTGTATCCAAGGATGCTGCCAGCGCCTGCTGTGATTCTGAGGCGGCTTGACAAGCTGTAAGTGGCATGATGCTTGCCCCGATACTGGCACTAACTAAGGTTTTGAGAAAGCGACGTCGATTGTAATAACTAGATTCTGAAGTTACTTCTTGTTCTGGTATCTTCCAAGATGGAGTGACGCGGATAATTGTCATTACAGGGAAATTGCTGCCGAAGTTGATGGGTCATGTAAGTGGGGATACAACCTCAAAAAGGGTATCCTTTACATTTTGTATCATTTTTGGGAGGCAATCGTGAGTCTCCGAAACTCCTAAGCAGGAGATTAGAGTCTACTTGCCTGAGTTGAAAACTGCTATATGCTAACTTTCAGGATCAAATTTTTATCTACTCCGGCAAGAAGACCGGAGCTTTTAGCGACGGGATGAATTGCCAGTCAGTGTTTAGGAACCGCCTTGACGCTCCATAAGAATAGGTGTATGATAGAGCATAAGGAGGTGATACAAGTGTTTAATCTGACCTACGAATTTAAGCTTAAACCAACCAAAGCACAGGTAGATCAGTTTAACGACTGGCTTGAACTTAACCGTCGTGTCTACAACTATGCTCTAGCTGAGC
>JAAHGS010000103.1 GCA_010692645.1 Symploca sp. SIO2E9 | reverse complement strand
GTAGGGCATTTTTGAGGAGTGCCTACCAGATATAAAATCTGGGAAACTCTCGCGAAGGAGCGTCATTTTAATGCGCTCCGCAGCAACCGCTTGAATCCTCGTCGTTTTAACGCGAGGAGAGGTCAAATCAAACCCACCCTTCAACTCTCGTAAGGGTGGGTAGTTTATAGATCACTCTCTCCCTCTCTCTTAACTCGCCAACTGCTCCTACCTTTTCAACTCGCTCTCCGGCTCAACTTTGAAGGTCTTGACAGATTCTTGCAATTCCTGCGCCACTTCTAAAGTTTGTTTGAGAGAGCCACAGATTTGCTCAGAGACATCAGAGGAACGCACTGACCTTAAAGCAATCTCGCACATTAAGTCACTAACCGCTTCAGAAGTTTGTGTTTGGGAGACAGTCGCCTCGGAAATTGAGCGTACCAACTGGTCAATCTGTGCCGATACTTTCACAATCTCTTCCAAACTCTGTTTTACATTCTTGATCAGATCAGTGCCTGCAACTACCTCGACTGTATTCTTTTCGATCGCATTAACGACTTGAAATGTTTCCCTTTGAATACTGGTAATAATCTCTTCAATTTCTCTAGTAGCTGCTGTTGACTCAGCAGCGAGTTGACCCACCTCTTCTGCTACAACAGCGAAACCTTCACCTTCAACACCAGCACGTGCCGCTTCAATACCAGCATTGATAGCTAGCAAGTTAGTTTGCATGGCGATTTGCTCAATTAGCGAGACGACTTTAGAAATCTTCTGGGAGGATCTACCCAGCTGCTTGACCTGATTCGCTGTATCGGTCATCGTTTCTTGTAAACTCAAGATGTGTTCTACTGAACGTTTTACTGCCACTCCTCCCTCGATTGCAGTGTTAGAAGCCATGCGAGAAACAACTGCAGTTTGATTGGCACTCTGAGCTACCTCTTGAATAGAACGGGTCATTTGTCCCACTGACTCTAGAGTGAGGCTTGTCTCTTGGGCCTGTTGGAATGCTTCTTGTGCAAATTGACGAATAGCCTCCTCATCTTCACTAATGGCAGTATTCACTTGCAGAGCTGATTGTTGTACCTTGGTCACAATTCGCTCTAAACTTTCGATGATGTAGTTGAAAAATTCAGCAATAGCACCAATCTCTCCATCGACCACATCCGCACGCACCGTTAGGTCCCCTTCGGCAGCCCCATAAAGGTCTCTAAGCAGTTCTACAATCTTTAATTGAAGGTTTTGTTGTTGTTGAAATTTTTCTTTAGAGAAAGTTTCAGCACTGATGCGGGCTTGTTCTTGCTGTTTGAGGAAAGCAACTTGGTCTAGAGCTGAACTTACTAGAATTGCCACCTGTTTAAAGAAAGTAATTTCTGATTCCTGCCAGGAGCGTGTAGAAGAACACTGATGAGTAACTAGTAAGCCATGTAGCTCGCCATAGGCCAGAATTGGTGCCACTAAATTTGCCTTAACCTGGAAGGGTTGGAGTTGAGCTAGGTGACACTCACTCAGCCCAGCTTGGGAAATATTCTCGAACGCCTTGACACGTCCCTTCTTGTAAGGTTCCACATAATTGACAAAACAGGGGTCTGCAATATTTACTCCCAGTGCTTTTGGCCAGCCATGACCTACTGCTTCAGCAACGATGGTACCATGCCAGTTCTGATCAAAGAGATAGACTAGGACTCGGTCGGTTTTAAGAGTTTGTCTAACCCTAGTAATAGCAATATTGTAGACCTCTTCAGCGTTAAGAGATTGCCGGAAGTGAGCAGTAATGGCATTGAGTTGGAAATAGCGTTCAGCTTCAGCTTTAGTTTGGGCAGCTAGACTTATACTCGTTAAAGCCAGTCCCACTTGAATCGCTAACTGCTGGAGGAAATTAATTTCTGCTTGTTTCCACTCCCGAGTGCTGCAGCACTGGTGGGCTACTAGTAAGCCGAGTAAATTGTCGTTAAGGACGATGGGGACAATTAAGTTTGCCTTAACTTGCAGTTGTTCTAATAACTGTATGTGTTCTGGAGAATAATTAGTGGTATAGATATCATTGTTGGCTACAACCCGCCCTTGTTTGTACTCTTTTAGGATGTTTCTGGGAATACAAGGATCGGTAACTCGCTCAGCCAAAGCTCTTGTCCAATTAGGAGCTACGGCTTCGGCGATAATGTTGCCGGTGCCGTCAGGCTCAAAAGCATAAACTACTACTCGCTCTACTCCCAGCCATTGCTGTGCCCCTCTAACAGCGAGATTGAAGACTTTAGTTCGGTCTTTGGCTTGGGCCGAGGTTTTGGCAACATCTGCCAATAACTGCAATTGCTCAAGATATGCTTGTTGGTCTTGGCACAGAGTTTCCATCTTATTATTCATTTGCTTGAGGTGATAGTCCAAGCCCACTAATTCCTCTTTCCGTTTCCTAAGACGTTGAGCTAATGTAGTTGCCAGCATACCCCCAAGCAATGCTGTCAACCCTGTTCCTACTGATAGAGGCACAAGAATGTTTTGTTTTGGCTCTAAGGTTATTGCATTGTGTTTAACAATGGTTTCTTCCCAGTTGAGTTCTGGCATGCCTTCTGGTTTCTCAAAAGATGCATAGGTAACCCAGTTCTCACTTTTGCCAGTCTGTTGATCACTGTGATTGCTCACAACTCCTCCAATTAGTAATATTGGAATCGTACTCAGAGCGATTGGCGCGATAGCGCCAGCGCCAAAAGCGATCGCTAATGCTGTAAATTGTTGTTTTGAAGATTGAAGGAACCATTGCTTTAACGTCTGGCGTTTGACTGGTAAATTCATATATTAAAACTCAATTCAATTAAGGTGCGATTAATATTCCAGTAGAAGGTTAATCAAAAAGAAGTTAAATTCACACAATTAAATAGGGCTTGCTAAATTAATATAGAATGCATACCAAACAAGGGTTTTGAGCCTTTTTTGACCCTTTCAAGTGCTTTGTCTAAACAAGTGCTTTGTTATAGCATCCAATGGCTCAAAATCCTTGCACTTAATAGGAAAATCTCGGAACTGATCATGGATAATCAAGCTTAGAACTATCGGCTTTTCCCTGGTCCCTGGTCCCTGGTCCCTGGTCCCTGGTCCCTGGTCCCTGGTCCCTGGTCCCTGGTCCCTGCTCCCTGCTCCCTCTCCTTACCACCAGACTTATTCAGCAAGCCCTAAATACTCCTAGTTCACAACGCTTTGGCGTTGGTTTTACTCCTAAGGAGAAACATAATAATTTTGTGTTTTGTCTTGAAGAGAACTTGAAAAGTTACCTTCTCAAATTTAGAAAGGTTTGCCTTTCTAGAAGGGAAAGCTAAGCTTTTGGAAAATCCTGGTTTGATTAGCACTATTAGTGCAGAGTTGGAAGCAATTCATAATTTATAACCACTACAAAATTATTCCCCATCCTGGCAGATATGGGAATGAGTGCCTATTCCCTATTTGAAGTTGCCACTGATAAAGTAGAGTTTTCCTGACCTAACGTCCTGTCTGTCATTTGCCTGACAGCAACTATATGATAAGGCCATAAGTTGGTTAACCGCAACATCAATTAGAAATTTACAGAAAGAGCCATCGAATGCTTAACCTGCACTTAATCTCAGCACCGAAGGAGTTTCTGCAATTATTCTTGAGGTAATTTCTTCTGGGGTATCCTGGGCATTAATTTGGATCTGAAGATCCGCTTGGGCGTAGAGACTTTTTCGCTGTCCAAGGATGGTTTGCAATGCTTGTGCTGGATCAGTTTGCTGCAAGAGGGGGCGAGTTAGATCTCCTTGCAGGCGTTCAATTAATACTTCTACAGGAGCATCTAGCCAGACAACTAAGCCATAGCGCAGATAACTCCAGTTAAATTTTCTTAGAACTATACCACCACCTGTGGCAATTACCAATTGTTGATAAGCAGATACTTCCGATAATACCTTAGTTTCCAACTGCCGAAAATTCTCTTCACCGTTCTGGGCAAAAATATTACTAATAGTTTGACCACTTACTTGCTCAATCAGAGCGTCTGTGTCAACAAAGCGATAACCCAACTCAGTTGCTAGTTTCAATCCGACAGTTGTTTTACCGACACCCATCATGCCGACAAGAAAAATATTTATTCCCTGTAATAAACTATTACACATTTACTTGCCTCTGCTGAACTCAACTTACTATTGCTTGCGTACTCTCTCAACTTCTTCATTAAATTCCTCGTCATCCTCAAATCCCCAGTCATCCTCATTATTACTCGTCTGAGCATTATCACTTGTCTGGGCTACTGGTTTATAGGGCGGTGTGATCACACGATAGTTAGCATCGTAGATATCATCAGCTTTCCCAACACCTGACTTCTCAGTGTCACGATAGCTGTAAGAGTAAACAGAACCATTTTGGGAACTAGTTTTTGGCTCTTGTTTTACTTCGTAACTTGTAGAAGTACTAAAGCGAGTTTCCCCTGAGTAATCACTGTTGATATCTGGCTGCTGCGAGCTTGGGATCTGGGCTGGTTCCTCGAATTCCCAGTCCTTGCTTACACTCTCCTCCCAGTCTGAAAATCTACTGCCAGCAGGCTGTTGTGGGGGTGGTGAGTTATAAGGAATATCTCTTTTATAGGAATCAGATTGAGGTTTTTCTCGGCGAAAAGAGCCATGGCGAGGTGGTACTGCGCCAACAACTCGATGACTCCGAGTCGAGTAACCCTTGGGCAGATAGCTCAAAAATTGTAAGCAGAAGCTGGTTATTACTCCTAAGGATATCGCCCCTCCAATCCATACTGCTAAGGGCAGGGGTGGCGTCTTCATACCCCAAAAAACCAGTGGCACTATTGATGACCAATTGGAGAAGGTAAATACCGCTAGTCCGCCCATTACCAATACTAGTAGCACAATGCGAGTTACAGGCATAAGAAAAAGTATTGAAGGTTGCAAGTTGGCAAGGTAAAGGGTTAGAGCTTCAGGTGCAATTACCGTTGGCGCTGCTCCTACAGCCCTCTGAGCACCCTTATTATAAAGGGAGACTTCTTGCCGGAACTAGTTAAGCTCATCCCAAACTTAAAAGCAGCGAAATTTCTCGTTGATAGTTAATTGTTAATGGCGATGAACCATGAACCATTATCAATGTCCTTGCCAGCGATTAATTGGAATACAATCAATATTGAGCTGATCTAAAGCACGGGCAACGACAAAATCAACTAAATCCTCAATAGTCTGAGGATGGTGATACCAAGCGGGATTAGCTGGGACTATTCTGACGCCTGTTTGGGCTAGCGTGGTGAGGTTGCGCAAGTGAATCAGACTAAAAGGAGTCTCGCGGGGTACCATCACTAATGGTTTTCCTTCTTTAATTTGAACATCAGCTGCACGCTCGAGCAAGTCAGAGCTTAAGCCATTAGCGATTTTTGCCACGGTAGCCATACTACAGGGCAGAATCAACATTCCTAATGTGCGAAAAGAACCACTGGCAATAGTTGCCCCTACATCTCCCCAGCGGTGACAAATTAGTTTGCCACCGCTGGGAACTCCTGCTTGCTGACGCCAGAATTGCTCCTGTTGATCAGGTTCTGGGGGCATGCGGATATTTTGCTCTGCCTGCCAGACCATATATGCTGATTTTGAGGCAACCAACTCAATCTCATAGTCTGCCTCCAATAGAAACTTCAAGGCACGTACAGCGTAGATTAAGCCTGAGGCTCCAGTGATACCTAAAATTAGAGGATTAAGCTGTTTCACATTTATAGCAGTGCGCGCTGGTATGTTTACAAATTCAGGTAAATAACAATTGCTAAAACCTTTGTTTGATAAGTTTTTCCATTCCCTGTTCCCTGTTAAGAGTTCCCTGTTCCCAGCGCGCAGCGCTATAACTGGCATCTTTAGACAGAGACAGAGATGGGGAAAGGATTTTGATTAAGCATTCGCCAAGGAACTCACTCCTCTAAATCTCCGTTGAGGGCAACACTACCACCACTAACAGTTACCAAGTCAATTTGCTGGCGGTAGTAATCGACACTCTTAACCTGCACTTGCACCTGATCACCTAGTTGATAAGCAGTGCGGTTTTTGCGACCAACGAGACAGGAGTGACGGGAGCGGTACTCATACCAGTCATCTTTGAGGGAGCTAACGTGAACGAGGCCTTCTACCAATAGGTCTTCAATTTCTACGAAAAAGCCATAGGACTGGACGCCGGTAATTAGTCCACTAAAAACATCACCAGTGCGCTCTTTCATCTGTTCAGCTTTCTTTAAACCTTGCAAATCTAACTCAGCATCCTGTGCCAATTTATCACGGTCGTTCAGGTGAGCAACCAAGTGAGTTAACTGACTATCCAACTCCTGCTGTAGATCAGGGGGCAAAACATTCCAGCTGATTTTGCCATGGCAGCTGCTATGAGTAAGATGAACTCGCTCTTTAGAGCGGGTAGAGCGGCGGTCACGTCCTTGAGTAAATGCTGCTAGCAGCAACCTTTGTACAAATAAGTCTGCATAACGCCATAATGGTGATGTGCAGTGGGTATAGCCAGTATCCAAGGCTAGAGCAAAGTGAAAACCTGGTTTAGAACTACAGGTAGCACTCTTTATAGTTGAGAGCAGCAAATGGGTCAAAACTTTCCCAGCACTAGATTTAGAAAACAGCTGGGTAAAATCTTGATAGTCTTGGGGACTAATTTCTTCTTCATCTTCTAGTTGCAGGTCTAGATCAAGATTTCTGCCTAAATTAATCAAATCTTGAAGTTCTTCGATATCAGGTTCTCCTTGCACGCAATAAAGCCCTGGTAAGGATAGAGCTTGCAGATGAGATGCCACCGCCTGATTAGTCAAGACCATTAATTCTGTCAGCAGAGAGCGCAGCGGCAAAGAAGAGGAAACGATAATTGCTCCGAGGCGTCCTTCATCTTTGTAGGGGTACTCAATCTCCGACATGCTCAGCTCAAAAGCCCCCCGCCGTTGTCTTTGGGCACGTACTGCTGGAGACAAATTAAAAAACAGTCCTTGAAGCATTTCCACTGCTGGCTCCAAATCTTGGTCAGCCGACTGATGCCCCCCCAACAATGACTGTGCCTGTTCATAACTGAGCTGGTGATCTACCTGTATCACTGCAGGTTGAATCTCAAACTCTAGGAGTTGACCAGCCTCGTCGATGGTTAGCAACACTGAGAGTGTCAAGCGCTCTTGAGCTGCTACCAGGGAGCATTGCTCCATGAGTACCTCAGGAATTATGGTGAGAAAAGTGTCTCCCAAAAAAACTGCTGTGCCTCGCGCTCTTGCTTCTTGATCCAACTGGGAATCGGGGGTTACCAGATGTGCCACATCTGTAATATGGACACCTAGTAGCCACTCTCCCTGTTGAGTTTTTTCTAGGCTGAAGGCATTTTCGATAAAGGATTTTTGGTTAGTTTCTGAATTACCTTCGAGGGTTATAGTCAGCAGATCTCTTAAATCGAGGCGTCCTTCTAAGTCTGTGTCGCTGATCTGTGTCGGTAAGGCTTGGATGCTCTGTAATACTGCCTCTGGTAATTGAGGGTGCAGATCGTGTTTGCAGCAGACAATATCAGTGTCAGCAGCGTCTTCGGCATCGCTTCCCAAGACACGTGCCACTTTGCCAATGGGGGGGTTATCTCCCAGGGGATAACGCAGGACTTCAACATGAACTAGATGGTCAACTGCTTCGGCGAGGTCCTCTTGATTGGGTTTTAATTCCAATTCAAACAGCAGCCGATCATCTAGGGGAATAGCTGCGTAACCATATTCTGAGCGCCTGACTCGTGCTAAAACCGAAGGATTTACCCGTTCGAGAATTAAACGCACCTTTCCTTCTGGAGAGCGGCGTCGACTGCCTTCTTTGGTAATTTCTACAAGGACACGATCGCCATTCCAGGCTGAACTCAGATGGCTCTTCTGAATGTAAATATCATCGGCTCCTTCTACTTCTTGAATGGCAAAGCAAAATCCTTTACTCGAACAGCGCAACTTAGCTTCAACCAGCTCTTCTTGAATACGCCGATATCTGCCGCGGTCTTTGACCAAAATCTCCATTTTTTCAAGAATCTCCAGGGCAATATGGAGTTTTTGGAGATTGCTCTGATCCTGGCAACCGAGTTTTTTTTCTAAGACTTTGGGAGCTACTGACTTATCATCTGTGAAATTGGAAAGCAATGTAGCGATTGAAAATTCCATCCAACAATCCTTTTTGCTCTGATCGTGGTTTTGTTACTCTTACTCTTTTGGCAATGTGCTCAGATAATTTGAGAGTATTCACTCTCAAGGGTTGAAGGTGAGAAGGTTAAAGCTTAAAACTATCACCTTGCCACAGATGCTATACAAGGACGCAAGCATCTTGCCAACTTTCAACCATCTCAGGAGCCTTCACGCTTTGATAACGTCTTCATTGCCTCAACCGACTTGCCGACTGTGTCAGCTGTGTACATGAGTGAGACTGAGGTTCTGGTCACTTTTTCCAGGATGACTTGCAGTGAGACTTTACCTGTGTCTAAGAAGCTGCCCGATTGTGCCACTGTTTCAAAAGTCATAGCAAAATCAACAGGCAACCGGACTACCCAGGGTGACGAGTTCTCAAATACACTGCTGTAAGCCAACCTAGGGTAACAGCTGCAAATTTAAGCAACAGTATAGGTTCAAGAGCGCTTGAGCCACCCAGTTTTGTGCCAACAGACATGTACTTTGAACACTGCTAGTACCAACTTTCGCCGCTGTTCGTTCTTACTAGCTTGACGGTCGAAGCAATCGGTTGCAGTGACAATGGACAGTCTTTAACTATTGTATGTTCTAAGTGTCTTTGACCTCTCCTCCCGTTAAAACGACGAGGATTCAAGTGGTTGTTACGGAGGGCTTTAAAATGGCGCTCCTCCACGAGAATTTCCCAGATTTTATATCTGGTAGGCAAGGTCAAAGATGCCATACAGACCTTGGCTAAGTGTTAGCTTAACTGTATCTCTACTTTTTCGGTATCTACCTCAATCGCTGTTTAGCGAAAACTTTCCTAGCTGTCGGGTTTTTCACCAACTGTGGCTAGAAATAAAAGTTGAGGCTACTCGAATCAATGTAGTAATTATACACCAGAACTAGTGTGATTTCTCACCAGGATAAATCGGAGCATCTCGCAGCAGGTGCCATTGGTTAATACCAATGGCTAACTCTGGCTCAAAGTTGTTTTTCGGTTTACAAAATACCTTCGCTCTCCAATCGACGTCTTTATCTACTCCGGCAATTCATCCCTCGCTTTTAGCGAGGGAGTGTCAATAAAGTACACAGACTTCAAACCTGACAACTAATGTAGAGATTTGCATTTTAGTGGGGTAGATGCTCTGACTCCAAGTGATAAGGAACTGCCAGGCGCAGGAGGAATTAAGATAGAATGCAGCCTGAGTTTTCTGAACTCTTGGAACCATTGAGTTTCACTTCTTAACTCCTTCTTGACAAGCTGATGTTGAATCAATTTAGATCTCGTTATCCTCAAGGCAGCCTGGTAACTGAACTTTTATGTATTGATCATGGTCTGTACGTCGTGCGTTGCTGGGTTCAAGCAGAGGGAACAACTCTGGCTACGGGGCTTGCAGCTGCTCAAAGTGTTGAACTAGCAGAAGATCGAGCTAGAAGCAGAGCTCTGACCCTCTTAGGTATTGAAATGACAACAGCCACGAACCTAGAGAAAACTGCATCGCACCCTAGGGAAACTACAATGCCCTCTGAAAGGCTACCTAATCATGCCCCTGCTTTATCACCAGAAGACTCCAAACAGACTCCAAACACTCAGTTGTCAGACACTGCTAAAGCCAATGTTGCCCCGAGTATCTCTCCTGTGGAGTTAAATGCATTCGATACTAGTCTAGATGATGATCACAGCAGCCTAGTAGCTGATCAAACTATTTTTACAGATGAGCTTTCTGATGCTGAGTTCCAGAGCAATCAGAAAGCTCAATCCCCAATGATGAGTTCACAACCAGTTTCTAAGAGCTTGCCTCAAGAAGAACTGGTTGATCTTGAATCTAATGGAGATTTGAATCAAGACCTCATTGAAAAGCCAAGTCAAGATACTCCCATAGATTTTTCAGACATAATTGCCAGAACCAACGTTGAAATGAAGCGTCTGGGTTGGGGTAATCAGCAGGGACGCGACTATCTCCTACAAACTTATGGCAAAAGGTCGCGTCAGTTGCTAACTGATCAAGAATTACTAGACTTCCTGCGTAATCTAGAGTCTATGCCAACGCCAGAATAAAGTTGACCTCTCCTCCCGTTAAAACACTCTGGCTAACTCTGGCTCGAAGTTTTTTTGGGTTTAGTTAACGGCAATGGGAGTACGCGTTGCCGAGGGACGCCGCGCAATTACCTGATCGATTAAGCCGTAGTCTTTAGCTTCCTCGGCTGACATAAAGAAATCGCGTTCTGTATCTTCCTCAATGCGTTCGAGTGGCTGCCCTGTTTGTTGAGCTAAATACTTATTGAGCTGTTTTTTGTGATAAAGGATTTCTTTTGCCTGAATGGCAATATCACTGGCTTGTCCTTGAGCACCACCTAATGGCTGATGAATCATAATTCTTGAGTGAGGCAAGCTCATCCGTTTACCCTGAGTTCCGGCACTAAGTAAAAAAGCACCCATGCTGGCAGCTAGTCCAACGCAAATAGTGGAAACCTCGGGACGGACTTGATTCATGGTATCAAAAATGCCCATACCAGCTGTTACAGAACCACCGGGAGAGTTGATATAGAGGTAAATATCTTTTTCTGGGTCTTCAGCTTCTAAAAAGAGTAACTGGGCAACTATTAAGTTGGCAAGCTCAGAAGTAACTTCCTGGCCGAGAAAGACAATGCGTTCTCGCAACAGACGAGAGTAAATGTCAAAGGCGCGTTCGCCGCGACCAGATTGTTCAATAACAGTAGGGATCATAATAAAACTCCGGGCAATTGCGCTCACCACTTGACTTATAGTCGTTGAATCAAGCTAAGGAGTCTAATAGTTCCTTGCTCGTGCTTCTTTTAGATTGTAGCGATTAGCATGCTCATTGGTGGGGACTTGCTGACCGGTAGTTTGCATAAAATATTTTTTTGTTAAATATTGCCTTTTAATCTTGCCACTAAAAAAGCGATTGGGTATTACTACTATTAGTACCAGGACTTACCCACTCAGACATTTAAAATTGCTGTAATCCTCTGTTCTCTGTTAGGAGTTCCCCAGAGGCTAAAATGTTGATTTTTCCTTTCACTGCCTAAGTCCTAAGTACATAAGCTAACTTTAGAGTATCGACCTGTTTGGGTAGTTTACCTTTTCCTCTTGTGCCAGTTTACAAGCCGGAACCTACGTTGTAGGTAATTAAGGAAACTTTAGGTATAATTACAGTAGGCATCATCGAGATTAGTGAATTAATCAGATGAAGTGTTATCAGCAAGGTGCCGCTAGGATTTGCACACAGAGGCTTGCTTAGCAGCACGACGAGAAAGATAACAGATACCTCGGCGTACTAACAACGTCCGAAAAACCTAAGGCCAACAATGTCATAGTGCAACTTACTTAGATCAACTTTCCCTTGGCATATAGATCAGTTAGTAGGTTCCAATGCATCCAAACTCAAGAATTCACCTTCAGCCTGTGGCTGAGTTTGGTTCAGATGCAGTGTAGTTATTGGTTATATAGACAGATAGCTGAAGTTCTTGCTGAAACTAGTTGGATTGCTCCTAAGATTGTACCCGTCAGGTTTCTACAGCCAATAAGGGGTTAACTTCTGAGTACTAGCCATCACCAATTGCTATCTAAGAATACAAATCGAGATTTAGGAAAGCCCGTCATGGTCAAAAAATTACTCCAAGCTGCTACAATCACTTTTTTGCTCCATCTAGTGTCATATCTGAGTTCACTAGATAGCGCACAGCATACCCCCGTATCTGATCACCACATTGCGTCATATCTGGTGGTTAGCTTGCGATAGTGCCTTACTAAGTACTTAGCCTTGATGGTTAACTTCTGAATATCTCTAGAGCTCAACTGTAGGTAGTACTCTGACTATCAGCAAGAGTAGGAAAATCTAAAAACTATTAACTCTCTCCACATTCTTATTCAAGAATATTAAAAGAACCTGATATTTATGTCCTCTCAGGGTCAAGAAATAGTAGCCTCGAGTGATAATCGGTTAAAATGTGGGGCTTATTGTAGGACAGACTAAGGTTTTGATTTTTGGAGTTCCTGTAGCAGGGATTCAACCAGTTCAACACCTTCTTGCTGATCTTGACCCTGATAAAGTTCACGAGCTTTCTCCAGTGTAGCGATCGCTTCTGAGAGGCGATGGCGTCCCTTTAAGGCTAATCCCAGATTGTGGTAAGCTTGAGGGTTTTCCGGAGCGAGTTCTATTAAGCGTCGATAGGTAACAATCGCTGCTAAATAATCTGACTGCAATAGTAGAATCTCTCCCATAGCTGCCTGCACCTGGGCAGAATCTGGTTGCAAAGAAGCGGCTTTTCGTAAAATCTCTATAGCCTCCTCAAATTTCTCTTGTGCTTGCAGAACTTTCCCGATTTCAATTTGAATTTGAAGATTGCTAGGTTCTAGCTTTGCTGCTCTTTCTAAAGCCAAGATCCCAGCTTCAAAATCTCCCTCAATTAAGCGGATTCTAGCTAATTCCATTTGCAGGCGGGTTTCGCGGGGAGCTAGTCTCACGGCTTGCTGTAGTGCGGCAATTGCTGCTTTGGGGAGTCCTTGCTGCAAATAAACTGATGACATTAGTTCATAAGCCTGGAAATTATTTGGCTCTAGTTCAATGACTTTTTGATAAATTTCTATAGCTGCTTGGTAGTCTTGCTGGCGCAGTAGCACCACAGCTAAACCCCAATAGGGATTAAGGTTTTTGTCGTCGATTCCCATCGCCCGACGATAGGCGTTTGCAGCATTGGTATTGTCTCCAGCATGGGCAAGAGAGTAGCCAAGAGCATAGTAAAACTCGGCGTTATTAGGGTCAAGGGAAATTGCTTGTTGGTAAGCTCTAGCTGCTTCTTTATAGTTGCCCTGACGCGCATTTAGGTAGCCAATGCCCGAAAAAATTTTAGGGTTTTGGTTATCGAGATCAGCAGCTTGCTCATAAATTATAATTGCCTTGGCATAGTCACCAGCTTCGGCTAAATCCCGCCCTTGGCGTAGAAGCTCATTAAGTTGCTGGTTAAACTGGTCTTGACCCAACAACCAGCCTTGACTGGCTTGGGCCTCCGGTGGCGCTGCGCTGGTTAATCCAGCAACTAACAGGCTACTAACTAAAAACAGAATCTGCTTTGACAAGATCAATCTTATTTCCTTTTGAGTTAGGTTTTAAAACTCCTGAGTAACATCCTTACCAACTCTAACCTCATCAAATAAGACATTTCGAGGAGATCAGAGAAACTTTTAGCTAGATTGCTAATACTTATTGATGCAAACCCTCACTAGAGCTTCGATGTAGTAATAAACCGTCCTGGGAAAGGACGATTCAACTTTTGTATTTTACCTTAATGCGCCATTTGCTCCGTAACAAGAGCCCAACCATTAACGCCATTAATCCTCTAGTGGTTCTAGGTTCTGGTACTGAGGCCGATGGACTAAATCTTTGGGCAACTGCACTGAGAGTACTACTACCTGCTGTTGCACCACTAATTTGAGTAAGATTAGGGTCTGTTGCTAAAATTGCTCCTGTCGTCACGCTGTTAATCCAGTCCCAATAACTAGATACGATTATCCCGCCACCACTGCTACCAAAACTGCCTGGTTTGATACCAACAGGGTTTGAGGTAAAGGTGTTGATTCCAAATAACGATAGGCTCTCTCCTCTAGTGATGAAACTAGGTCCACCAGAATCTCCAGGACCAAAGGTAGTTTCGACAGCATTACCCAGAGTTAATCCGCCCAGGAGGTTTGTAGAAGGATCTGTACCGTCAAAATCGAAACTAAACAACTCGTATCTGCCGCTTGAGGGTTCTTCATCATCTAGTCCCAAAAAGTCGGCGTTATTTTGTCCAACTCGTTTTTGGGTAAAACTAGCGGTTCCAGGCAAGTATCCTTCTATCCCATCCCCTGTCAAGCCATATCCAACTATGGTTAAGGTTTCGCCGAGAATCGGAAGCTGATTATCAAGGACATAGATAGGAACTTCTGAAGGCAGACTCTGACTGAGGTGAATTATAGCAAGGTCGTCATTAAAGGACGGATTAGCAAAACCTGTGTATTGAGGATGAATTGAGAGTGAACTGGCTGTGATTATATGGGAAAAATTCTGACCTAAGTTTAGGGAGAAGATAATGTTTTCAGGGGAGACGCTGCTATAACCATTGTCTTCAAAATCAAAGCAATGGGCTGCAGTGATCACATGTACTGGAGAAATTGGTGTACCTGTACATAGGAAGCCACCTAATTGAGGATCGCTTATGGAAATACTGCCTACCCCAGCAAAAGGCGAGGTGGTAGTGTTTGGATCAATCCGTTGTTGAGGTGCATCTGTCTGAGTGCTATTGGGATCTCCAGCCAATATTACTGGATGAAATTCACTTAAACCCTTGTTAATCTCCTCTAGCAGGTTTGTCTGTGCCTTGGCAGATAAGCTGAAAGTCGTACTCAAAGCCACAGCCAATGATATAGCTGATTGAGCGATAAGTCTCACGGAGAATACCCCATAATCATACTGATTTAGTTATTTATTATTACTATGAGTAGAGTTTTTTTTACCTAACTTTACTTTTACTTCACAGTATCTGTACAAATTGGTGTTCAGGTTTTACATAAAATTTACACAACAAAGTCTACGACTATCACTGACCTCAATTGGCAATCAAAGAAGCAATTTACTCATTCGGAGAGAGAGTTTTTGGTGTCTAATTTCCACCGTCGGCTGCGGTGGTAAGCAATGTTCGTTAGGCTAAATAATCGCAACGAACATTACACCTCATTCAAACCTTAAATTGCCCCCTCAAACAGTTTATTAAATTTCTCGGGAGTAAATTTACCAGGCTTAGATCTGTCTTTCGTTTGATAGCACTTCAAGTATAAAAAATCACAAACTATTTCTTCAAGATTGGTGGTTTTGCTAATACACCATCTGTCAATCTTGGCTTGAGTAAATGTTGCCTTCTTAAAGTTAGTGTTTAAGGCTTGGGTAGCAACAAGACTTGCTCTGGTTAGGTTGACTCTAGTTAAGTTGGCATTACTCAAATTTGTTACAATCAGGTTGGCTTCGCTCAAATTTGCTCCCTTCAGGTTGGCTCCCTTCAAGTTGGCTCCACTCAGGTTGGCTCCACTCAGGTTGGCTCCACTCAGGTTGGCTCCACTCAGGTTGGCTCCACTCAAATTTGCTTCACTCAAATTTGCTTCACTTAGGTTAGCTACACTAAAATTTGCTCTACTAAAATCAGCTTGAAATAGTTTAGCTTCAATGAGGTCTGTCATACTAAAGTCTGCTTGAGAAAGGTCTGCATAGCTGAGATCCACACCGTTGAGATTTATTCTGACAATTGCACCTCTGAGGTCAGGTGTGACCTCAGGGTGATTCAATCTCCAAGAATTCCAAATATTTATTCCATTCCTTAACAGGGTTACGTGTTGTTGATTGGGCATGGCAATTATTTCTCCAAAATTTTGTCTGTGATTGTCAAGGCTAGAGGCAATAAGTGGCTATAGGTAATTCAATTGAAAATTTGTACACTCACTGTTTTATTCTCTGTCGAAGATGATTTTCGACTTGCCTCAATAAATGGATAAATCTTGCAAGCATGGTTATTGACTGCTTGAACACAAGTGCAATCATCCTTCAAAGCAAGCCATAAAAACAACAGTATTTACCCGTAAATTTTCAGTAGCAAAAATCAACAATTTCCATTGTCATCTAGTCAAGAATATTTATTAATTTGTTCAGGTCTATTTACCCTAACTAGAGAATATCAATCAGTATAAAAAATTCATGAAGCCTATAGTCCAAAATAGCTCAATTGTAAAGTTTGTATATAGATCAAGGATTAGTGACAAGATTAACTAAGTGAGAGTTGGCTAACTTTATTAAGTTTATTTAAACTGGATAGTCTGTGGCTTCATATTGACGCTAAATAAAAGCGACAAGCTTTCACTCACAATTGCTATAATCAAGAAAAAACTTGATCATATTGACTTAAACAACAAGTTAGTTGTTTATCAAGAAGCTTGTTGATTTTGTCCAAACCCAGGTTTGTAGGTAAAAATTAAAAGTACCCCAAAAATTTACTTAACAAAAGAATTTGTGTTTTTTTTATTCTCCATCAAGAAAGTATGGTTGATAATATAAAAATGAAGTGACGACAAGGATAAATTACCAAGTTGATTAAATTTAAATCTGATTTAAACCTTTTCTTTGAAAAAACAATCGTGTCTAATAAATTTTGTAAAAAATTGATAAGTAAAAGTATTGTTAGTGGCAGCACCCCTAATTTCTTGAGTTAACCTCGCTCCAAATAATAGCAGGTTTTGTGAACTGATTTAAATGCACTGAGAGTATCAATGAAAGTAACACACATTCAAGAACCCAAAATCTATTTGAAGTATGGTAGCTCAATGAACTCACAGCCAGACATTGTGGATCCTCAACAGGCTACTACCATTAGTGATCAACTCTGCTGCGATTTTGAGAAGACAGATGTCCTGGGTGAATTTTGCATCCAGGATGAAGTTTTTTATAAGCTTGAAGCATCTACCACTCTGCGAAGAAGTCGGAGAGATGATTAGTTGCAGGTTCCACGCTTAAAGCAAGTTAGATTAAATAGAAAATCAGGGAGTGGGGAGTGGGGAGTGGGGAGTGGGGAGTGGGGAGTGGGGCTAAGAAGATTGAATGTACTCATCAATTTTAGAAACCCTATATTACTACGATCTTGCATCAACTTCAAAAAATCCCAAAAAACTGATTTAAAGAAACTGAAACCCGATTAAATTCGTTGTTGTTTGCCGAAAAATCTGGGTTTCAACATCAGGTGCAAGATCTTAGTATTACTTATTACTTATTACTTATTACTTATTACTTTATTGAACTGTTTCCTAGTCTCTGGCACTGAGAACACAGCCACTCATACCAATTTTCTAGCCCTGTTCCTGTAATTGCAGAAACCTGAAAGATCTGAATTTGCGGATTGACCTGTAGGGTATATTCTATACAGCGTTCAAGGTCAAACTGAACATAAGGTAATAGATCAATTTTGTTAAGAATCATTACCTGGCTGGCTCGAAACATGTGAGGGTATTTAATCGGCTTGTCTTCCCCTTCAGTAACTGAAAGAATCGCCACTTTCGCTTGTTCACCTAAATCAAATAAGGCTGGACAAACAAGATTGCCAACATTCTCAATCATCACCACTGAATCTAATGGAGGATTGAGTTGAGTGTAACCCTTTTCCACCATCGCAGCATCCAAATGACAGCCGGTGCCAGTATTAATTTGGACAACCTTGCAGCCAGTTTCTTTGATTTTAAGGGCATCATTGACAGTTTCTTGATCTCCCTCAATGACATTAATGGACAGTTGTCCTTTTAAATCATTGATGGTGCGGGTTAGGAGGGTGGTTTTTCCTGCGCCAGGGGAACTGACTAGATTTAATGCTATAATGTTACGACCTTTAAACCAGCCACGGTTTTGTGCTGCCATCAGGTTATTCTTCGCCAGAATATCCTGTTCTAGAGATATAGTCGTGCCATGCATCTGGGTATGGAGACGATAATTCTCTTGGGAATTAACAGAAAAAGCAGGAGGTTCTAGGGCGAGGGCAGAAGTTTTTTCAGGCCCACTTCTGGCTCCTGATTCCTGAGTTGTGTCTCCTTCTTTAAGAAGATGGGAGTGGTGATTGTGGGTATGGGTGATTACGGTGCCATCAGCTAGGGTGTGGCTATGTTCATAATAATGATTATCGTTATCAGTGTGATGGTGTTGATTACTATTAGCATCAATCTTGAGTAGTTCATCCTGTTGAGGATTAGTGATAGTGATGTTGCCATCGCCGGAACAACCGCAAGTTACGCACATGATGCTTCTACCTCCATTTCTTTTATTTTCAATTCTTGGCCACTAATCACATCTATTTCGACACTGCCACAGCTACAGATGCCAAAGGGTTGAGCTAGGGGAATTTTGGCTCCACATTGGCGGCAGCATGCTAAACCTGGTGTTTCAATAATTTCTAAGACAGCACCTTCTAAAACTGTGCCTTGAGAGCAAACATCAAAGCAAAAGCGTATAGCTTCCGGCATAATTGCTGAAAGTTTACCAATTTCTAGTAGAACTCGCTGCACTTTTGCGCCTTGGGCGTGTTCGCTCACAATTGCCACTATGTTTTGAGTGATTCCTAGTTCGTGCATGGCAGGGGGATGGGGAGATGGGGAGAGGGGGGGATGGGGAGATGGGGAGATGGGGAGAGGGGGAGATGGATTTATCTGTTAGAACCTATAGCGTTTCTCAAATTGATGAGGTACATTTAATTTTCTTCCCTCTACTCCCTACTCCCTACTCCCTACTCCCTAAAATTGCAGCGTTAACTAACTGAAATGTTATTAATTAGCAGATTCTTGGTAATTGATCCCCAACGAGCATGTCAACTATGCGCTCAGAACCAAAAACTGTTTGCATGAGTACAACTCCGGGTGGTGAAGTGGTGACTTCACCGATAATGCAGGCGTCTTTTCCTGCTGGGTGGGACTTCATCGCTGATAGTACTGATTCGGTTTGCGATCGCGGTACCACTACTACCAGTTTACCTTCATTGGCTAAATATAAAGGGTCTAAACCGAGAATTTCACAAATGCCTTTAACTTCTTCGCGAACGGGGATAGATTGATCATAGAGGCGAATCCCAACTTCTGAACTCTGGGCAAATTCGTTTAATACTGTCGCCACTCCTCCACGAGTGGCATCTCGCATGGCGTGGATTTGAGGACAAACTTTGAGGATAGCCTCTACCAAGCTATTTAATGGCTGGCAGTCACTTTTAATCTCAGTTGAGAGGGCTAATTCACCTCTAGCAATTAAAATCGCGGCACCATGATTACCAAGATTGCCGTTAATAATTACTGTGTCTCCTGGCTGGAGCTTGTCAGCAGCAATAGAAACTCCTGAAGGAATTACGCCAATTCCAGCTGTGTTGATAAACAGTTTATCTGCACAACCGCGATTGACAACTTTGGTGTCACCTGTAACAATTTGTATCCCTGCTGTTGCTGCTGCTGCTTTCATACTCTGGGCAACGCGCCGCAAGGTTTCTACAGCTAGTCCTTCTTCAAGAATAAGGCTACAGGTTAGATATAATGGTCTAGCACCACTTACCGCTAAATCATTTACGGTGCCATTAACTGCTAATTCACCAATGTCACTGCCTGGAAAAAATAGGGGATCAACTACATAGGAATCGGTGGTAAAGGCTAGTTTGTCTCCCTGCGTTATTAGTTCCTTCAAATTTAGACGCGCTTGATCCTCTAGTGGGGAGAGAATGGGGTTATCAAAACTGCCGACAAAGATGTCGTTAATCAAGTCGCGCATTGCTTTGCCACCGCTACCATGGGCAAGGGTAATGGTGGTATCGCGCAGTTTGTGTTGGTGAGGGCGTACTGGTTTAGCGTTTGTTAATAGAGGATGTTGATTGAGCATTGAGTAAGTAATAAGTAATAAGTAATAAGTAATAAGTAATAAGTTTTTTTGTGTTGCTTATTATTTATTACCTCAATTTGGATTAGAGTATTTGTAGCGTTTTTGCTGGCTGCAATTAGACTCTTACTTTTGATTTTTTAGGCAAAGGTGCTTTAGTAACGGTTCTGATGTGTCCATATTTGTAATAGGCAGCACAGGCACCTTCAGAAGATACCATGCAAGTACCAATTGGTGTTTCTGGGGTACAGGCAGTACCGAAGACTTTACATTGCCAGGGTTTGAGAACACCTTTAAGAATTGCTCCACACTGGCAAGCTTTATGATCTGCGATTTTAAGATTAGGAAGGCTAAATTTAACTTCGGCATCAAAATCAGCATATTCTGGGCGAATTTTTAACCCAGAATTGGGGATATCACCTAAACCTCGCCACTCGTAATTTGAACGCACTTCAAAGACTTTATTGACGGCTTCGATGCCGACAGCATTTCCCTGTTGTTGTACTAATCGTCTATACTGATTTTCTACTTCACAGCGACCTTCTAACAGCTGCTTTAAGAGCATCCAAATTGATTGCAGAATATCTAGAGGTTCAAATCCTGCTACTACCATAGGTTTGTGGTACTGTTGGCTGATCAACTTATAGGGTTCAATCCCAATGATAGTACTAACGTGACCAGGCCCTATAAAGCCATCGAGTTGCAAATCGGGATTATCTAATAGTGCTTTCAGTGCCGGGATAACAAGGACGTGATTGGCAAATAGGCTAAAGTTAGTGATGCCTTCAGCTTCTGCTTGCAAAACTGTCAAAGCTGTGCTTGGTGCTGTGGTTTCAAAGCCCAGCCCAAAGAAAACTATTTCTTTGTCAGGGTTTTCCCGCGCTATTTTTAAAGAGTCTAGCGGGGAATAAACCATACGAATATCTGCTCCCTCAGCTTTAGCTTGCAGGAGGCTGGTTTTGGAACCGGGAACTCGCATTGCATCCCCAAAGGTGGTAAAAATAACCTTAGGATTGTCAGCAATTGCGATCGCATCATCTAACTTGCCCCTAGGCATTACGCAGACAGGACAACCAGGGCCGTGGATTAATTCAATGTTTGCAGGTAGAATTTTCTCAAGACCGTATTTGAAAATGGAATGGGTATGACCACCACACACTTCCATTAGTTTCAGTGGTTGGTTGTTAATAGTTGTTATTTGCTTACTTAGTTTGTTAATTTCCTGAATTAGGGCTTGAGCATTTCGGTGATTGCGAAATTCATCAACGTATTTCATCTTTCTTCCCTCGTGGAGACCCCCGTTATAATCAGCGCGGACGTATCGAACCACAGGTGAGTACCGCGCATTGATTTAACGGTGGGAGGAAACGGGGGATATTTTACGGGGTTCAATACCCCTAAAATATCCAAATTACTGTGCATAGTAATATCCATCCTTGTTGTGTATGTGTTTGCAGTATTTGTGGCTAATGCCTTGAATTAGCCCATTAGCTGTGGAGATATTGAAGCTACCAGTTGAACGTACAGCGACACGACCAACATAGGTTCCAACTTTTTTTCCAGCAGTTACTATCGCCTTAACGATGTCTCCTGTCTGGAAACCTTTGACAAACTTGTATCTAGGGACATACCGAGAAGGGAAACCGTATTTGTCAGTTCGACACATCTGGCGAGTACCATGACCAGTGGCAGTGATAGCCAAAGGCTTAGCAACTAGCACCTTTAACCTTTTAGGCGTAGAACTTCCAACACAGGCAGCATCTAGCCAGTGAGTCTTAGGCAGTTCCTGACTAGTTCGATTAAATTTAGTCCTGCCACCAGTTCCCGTTTCGACGGGCAACCCCGTCTCTTTAAATACTCGATGCAATGCCCATCGGGTTGAATTGACGGCGGCTGCATCCTTGAGAGGGCGCTTGGCAGCAGCCAGTATGCGCTTGAGCCGCTCTGGCTTCCGAGAGAGAAACTGCTCTACTGGCTTGTTCCCCTTCTTTTGGTTGCACTTGGTGCAGGCTAGAGTCAAGTTACTTACTCGGTCGGAGCCTCCTTTGGAGCGAGGCTGGATATGTTCGACTTCTAGAGGCACTCCTTCTTTGTCGCAGTAAGCGCACTTCCTACCCCACTTCTGCAACAGGTATTCTCTCACTTCGTACCCAGCCAACTCTCCCTGCTGGTACAACACTCCCGATACTTCGGGGTTTTGCATTAGCTGGGTGTCGAAACGCACTAACTCCATTGAGATAGCGCTAATAGGACAAAACCGCCGCAGCCGTTCTACCCAAGTTTTAATGGTTAACACCCGAA
>JAAHGS010000102.1 GCA_010692645.1 Symploca sp. SIO2E9 | reverse complement strand
AGAGGTATGTATCGGACAAAAAATGGCACTGAAGTTAACGCCGATATTAACGGCGCTGCCAACATTTTGCGCAAAGTAGAGATACAGTTAAGTGTGAACTTAGCCAAGGTCTGTAGGGCATTTTTGAGGAGTGCCTACCAGATATAAAATCTGGGAAACTCTCGCGTAGGAGCGTCATTTTAATGCGCTCCGCAGCAACCGCTTGAATCCTCGTCGTTTTAACGCGAGGAGAGGTCAAATACTTCATTAACTAAGGATTTGTCGAACCTGCGCTAGAGCCTCTTCGCCCGGAATAGCTTGAATGATTCCGCTGTGGATTTCATCCCGTCGCCTTTTAGCCTCAGTAAGCCAAACAGCCTGAGTGTTTTCATCTACATCCACTTCAAGGCTGGCTAGTAGCTTATCTACTAACTGAATTCTGAGATTATTAGGTAAGGATAAAGCTTCTTGAGTAATTTGCTCGGCAGACATCATAGGATAAAGATCAAGAGGATCGACTCCTATTATATCTAGCATTAGCTGTATCAACTTTAGGTGGGTGTAAATAAACGGAACATAGTATCCTTGAATCTCTTACTCCCCTCGCCTTGTAGGAGAGGGGTTGGGGGAGAGGTTAGTATTCTAGATTTTTATTTTTCCTCATAACATCAGCTATAAGCGATTAGCCCAAAGGGTTAGCGCCTGCATGCGATTGGCGCGGTAGCGCCAGCGCGGAGCGATCGCATTCACTTAGAAAGAGAAAGTGGTGCGCAGTACACCTACTAAGGTTGTATCGTTATTGGCATCACTTTCTGGATTAAACAGAACGAAGGCACCAGGAGTAATGCTAATATTGTCGTTAACTTTAAACTTGTAAAAAGCCTCCAAATGGTAAGGGGTAGCGCGGTCAACATTAGGTTCTGTTAACACAGCAGCACCATCAGCACTAACTCGGTGTAAAGGTTGTCCAAACAGTAGACCTGCTGTGTTACCCTCTTTAAATAAGTCTGCGAAATAGACACCAGCCATCCAACTGCTGAAATCTGAAGAAGCATCAGGACCAGCAGCAGCATCAACAAAGAAATAGGAACCGTAGCCAGTCAAAGTGACTTTTGGTGATACTCGCCAAGCTACAGTCGCCCCCACAGAATTAATATTTACTGGTGTATTGAAAGGGTCAGAGCCAGGAATAAATAGAGGTTGAGCAGAGAATCTTGACAACCCCGTACCCATAATATTGAGGTCATGGTAGCTGTGGGCATAGTTAATACCCACGTCGATATTATCGCTGGGACTAATTGTCAACTGTGCTGCTGCTACTGAACTACCACCAAAGAAGCCTGCTCCTAGCACATTATTATCATTCTGGTTAGGAATCGAGGCGTTGACGCTAGCGTAAAGAGCACGAAAGTCTACTTGCTCAGAAATGTTCCAGATAAAACCTACTGGAGAGGCCAAACCCCTCCCAGAAGTACCACCAGATACGCGTACAACTGGGTTCAAAGTGGCAAACCGAGAAATTGCTCCCTGCCCTTCACTGGAAAAAGGAATAATTGCTGGGAAAGCATCGGAAACTTCAGCTGCGGTTCCAGCAAACAAAGTTACTTTATTGAGCACTGGAGCTGGGAAAATGTAAAGTAATTTGTAGAGTTCCACTGAGTTAGCACTAATCTCAGAAAGATCCTGAGGATTAAATCTGGGAAACTGAGGCTCAAAACTCAATTTAGTTGAGCCTTCACTGAGGAAAGATGAGCTTGGGAATAAGGTATTTTGAAGACTACCAGAACCGAAGACATCGCCACCAAAATTATGAGCCTGCAAACCTGTGATCAGTGTATCTTTTCCTGTAAAACTGGTGGTGAGGTTCAACCTAACCCGGTTAGTCAGGATAACATTAGCGTCACCTCCCTCAACACCATCGCTGTCATCTTTGTCTCCACCAGTAGCGCCAATAATTGAAAAGATTACCTCACCATTGAGTTTGGTAGTAGTGGAGAACTGATTATTTTCCAAAAAGGTAGCACGTTCTTCTAGATTATCTACCCGCGCTCCCAAGGTGGTAAGTTCTGCCTCAAATTCATCAAGCAATCGTTGCAGTGCTGTTAAATCATCTCCATTGAGGGAGTCAGGCGTACTAGCTACGATTAATCTTTCAATTTGCTGCAAACAGGCGTTTAAGCCAGCTGCGAATTCATAACGAGTGAGAGCGCGGTTGCCGCGAAAAGTACCATCTGGGTATCCAGCAATGCAACCATAACGTTCCACTAAGCTTCTGAGGGCTTCATATGCCCAGTCTCCAGGCCTCACATCTGATAGTTGAGAAACAGAAGTTACCTGTTGCATAGAAGCTGATTCTAGAGCATTTCTCTCTAGAAATTGAGTCACAGAGTTTACCTGTACTGTTTCAGATGGCTCTGGAGAATTATTTTCTACTAATTGAGCTAGGATTTCCGAATCAACAGGTTGTGAACTAGCATCAAAAGTTAAAGTATTTGACTCTATGGTGAGTGCCTCGGTATTGGAGGCGACAGCAGGTATCGTTGCCAAAGGAAAGCTACCAGTTAGTAAGCAGAATAAACTTACCTTACTAATACAATTCAATTGATTTTTACTCATAGGGAGAACCTCACACCAGAAATTTAAATAGGAACTTTTTTCTGGAAATGCACCCTATTTGCGCTAATAATTTGTTAATTAGGCTTTATTGAATAAAGAATTCAGGAGTTCACAGCTACGCTGTAGAAGTTCCGAATTACGAACTAGGAATTAACCGACTGTTAGCGTTAACGTAGCGTGCCGAGTGCTAGTAAAGCACGGCAGTGTTCCACTCTTGGAACTCCTTTATTCGTTTCTCTAAAACCTTAGCAATTACCCTTTGAAAGAGCGCTTCCTTATCCAGAGAGCAAGAACACCCATAAATAGCCACCCTAGGAACCCAGCAATCGGGTTGCCATTAATACCTGTAATCCAAGGTGCGGCTTGGTCAGAGTATCGTACAAGTTGACCGACGCTAATTATATAGTAGCCCCAGACAAGACCAGCATGCAAACCTATGGGCAGACCAAGACGCCCTTGGTGCCTTAGCGAAGCGCCTCTGCGGGAAATTCGCTTTGCCCAAACTAGGGTCAATCCTAATAGCAACAAACCAGGAAATGCTGGTAAAGTACGTATAATCTCTGAAAGCGGCTTGAGAAAGTGCAGCACAGCAAAGATAATAGCATCAGCCCACAGAGACATCTTAAGACTGTAGTCTCGCTGCAATTCATCCAAAAGCCAACCACGAAAGAACAATTCTTCTGCAAAGGCAATACCAACAGCGCTGGCTAATCCTTCTAGGATCAATGGCAGCATTGCCACTTGCTGCTTCTGGAATTCCAGCCAACCCAACCACCCTTCCAACCTAAACATAACAAAAGTCATGAACAGACCAATACCCAAGCCTGTTAGTAACTCTTGAAAGTTTTGGCCTGTTCGCTCTAAACCGTAATCTACAAAAATTTGAGGTTGTCGGTATACAAAACGTCCCCAGACAAGTTTAAGCAGCAGTAAAAATTCTGTAAACAGCACTCCCATGACAATTATACTGACCAAGTTTTGGTCAGTTCCTAACAGATAAAGGGGAGTAGCTATAGGCAGCCAAAGCAGCAGCAAGGTAATGATAAATATACCAAGCCGCGCTGGCGCTGGATATCGCGCTATTCTATTAAATATTATTTTTGGGTTGAAATTTAACGTCTTAGAACACTCTACTCATCAGGTTCAATAGTGCAAGTTAAGCCATGGTTCTTTAAGGTTTCGCAGTAAAACTCGGCGTGCTCTTGGGCACAAGTAATTACTAAGGCGATACCACTATTATGAGCTTCCATCATGATGCTGACAGCTTGGGGTTGAGTCAAACTTGCAACTGTTGTCAGCAATGCCTTAACCACATGCTCCATGGGGTTAAAGTCATCATTATGAAGCAAAACGCGATAGCGAGGCGCAAGTTTACGAACTGTAGAACGCTTCTCAATGGTCTCGACAGACACTTCTTTACTCTCTCTAATTTCAAGTGTTTACATATAGACCCAGTAATACCTGGGGATTTTTCCGCTTTCTGTTTACAGCGACCTATATTATATTACTTTATGTAAAGGTCCATAGCGAACATAATTTTGAGCGGCAAGTAACTTAATAATCATGACGAGGCAAATACTACAAGCTACTTCTTCCACTCCGATACCAGGTAAATATTGGCAGTGGCGTGACCAGTCTATATACTATGTACAAGCTGGTCAACAGCAATCAGGACGCCCACCTTTACTTTTAGTTCACGGGTTTGGGGCATCTACAGACCATTGGCGCAAGAATATTGCTCAACTACAGCAAGATTTTGAAGTTTGGGCAATTGACCTCTTGGGTTTTGGTCGTTCATCCAAGCCAGATTGGCAGTATAGTGGAAACTTGTGGCGCGACCAACTACAGGATTTTATCACGGATGTTATTGGTCAACCAGTTGTCTTAGCAGGGAATTCCTTAGGTGGTTATTGTTCCCTATGTGTAGCAGCGCAGCGCTCTCAATCCGCTGTTGGTTTAATTTTACTCAATAGTGCTGGTCCTTTTAGCGATACCAAGGTAGCTACTCCTAGCAATCCCTTACAAAAACTTCTCCAAGACGCCTCTCGCTCACTTTTGCTGCAACCTTGGGCAAGTTTTCTCTTGTTCCAGTACTTGCGGCAACCTTCGGTAATTCGTAAAACTCTCCAGAAAGTTTATCTTGACCAAAGTGCAGTTACAGAGCAATTGGTTGCCCAAATTCATCGCCCTTCCTGTGATTTAGGAGCACACAAGGTATTTGCTTCAGTTTTCAAGTCGCCTCAAGGGGAAAAAGTCGATGTTCTCCTGCAGCAGATGAATTGTCCATTGTTGATGTTGTGGGGAGAAGCAGACCCCTGGATGCAATCAAAGGCAAGGAGTGAGAAGTTCCGCCAATATTATCCTAATTTAACAGAACACTATCTTCAAGCTGGACATTGTCCTCATGATGAGGTGCCAGAACAGGTAAATGCATTGATTAGTTCTTGGGTTATAAATAAATTGGAGAATAATAATTTCCCTCTGGAGCGATGGAGTAATAACAAGAAAAATTATGGAAAATGAATGGAAGTAAAGGTTTAAAATTCACTATAGTCTTACTTTCAAATGCCAACAGAATGCTTTTTAATTAGGACTAATTCCAGTGCTTAATGATCAGACCAAAGCTTGTGCAGGAGGGATCTCTGAGGGGGTGAACGAAATTTTGCGTGGGATTTGAGTTCTCCGCGTCCCCGCCTCCCCGCGTCTGGGCGTCTCCGCGTCTGTTTAATGATTTCCCCACTCTTTTTTTCGCTCACCCTCTCTGAGGTACTCAGCATAGCCGATTTGTTGGGGTTTGATTAGCTACCAATTTAACGATATAGCAATTGGTTTAAAATTCTACGCTCCCTTTGATAAACCTCTAACCGGATTGTGTTCGGGTCTGAGTCTCGAAAGCTAACAATGTAGGTGACGTTTCCATTATAGAATCGGTATTGTGGTCTATCGGTAGTACCTGTAACATCAAAATCTATAAGTTCAATGGAACTACCATTATTTAGGTTTCTTCCTCTGTAGTAGTAGGCGGCAGGTTCCCACTGACCTATTTCTACCTTCCAGTTAGAATTTGTAAATGTGCCATTCAAAATGGGACAGTTATTAATTTCTCTGTATTGATATGGATCATTAGGCGCATCAACGGTGTATGCCCTGCAAGGGGTAGCTTGTGCAGGAACACTCCATCCGATTCCTGTAAAAGCGATCGCAGTTCCTAGCAATGTTAAGAAAGTTCTCATATATAAATTCATCATACTTCCTCAAGCAGAAAAGAATAAATCGCGCAACACAGAGGCTCTAGTTTGTCTATTCACGAAGGCTTTGAGAAGTCAGAACTCTTAATTAAGTTAATTCTCTTGCACTGGAGCTTGAGTTTCTCATAATTGAGCGGCATTTTAGTTACTCCCGACAGATTCTACGAGGAACACTTTTGTGCGATCGCATCTCTGTTCTTAGAATCAGTCAGAGAAAACTTGAGGTAGATGATATCTTATCCGACAAACTTAATCTATCAACACTTAAATGTCTTGACAAGAGAAACCAGCAAACTTTACAGAAACTTTAATTCACACAACTCAACAAGTTAATCATAAACAAACCACTTCGGTGTTTATTATCACAAACATTTTTTTTCGTAAACATAAAAACTTCTCTTTTTTATGTTGAAAAAATAATCAAAGCAATTTTGTAAAGTTGTTTAAAGTTTTAGAGAATGCCTTGCCAGGTGAGTATTACTTTGTTACTTTAGCAAAGTAACAGTTTTCTGATAAGTATTTAGCTAAGGAATATTTCAGCTAAATAAGTAATCGCCTCTACCAAGTTTTGCTAGCTAGAAGCTGTTAAATACATAAATGTGCAACGTTATATCTACTTCTTTTAAGCAAGGTGTTTAGAATGCTTAACAGCAGCTTGCCTGTGCAATTTTTAGAGAATTGCTCATCGTTTTTGCTGCCCTTTCTTTATCGAAGACAGTTATGGCTGCAAAGGTTTGAAAAAACCAGTCTATGACTCAGAGTTTATTTAGATATTCAGGAGATTGCGATCGCAATTGCTACCAATAATCTAAATCAAACTACTCTCAAACCTGATTTTTTAAAGTATTGGGCTTAGGACTGTAATTTGAGAACTGCTATAGGTGCATCTCCTAATAGTAAAAATAGTGGCAATTTTTTACTAGTGAACAAATTACTTTTTGGAGTAACCAAAAATGGGCAGAATCTTAATTGAGGGAACACCAGTCGCCTTACTTAGTGGCTCTGGTTCAGGAAGCTCTGGTTCAGGAAGCTCTGGTTCAGGAAGTTCTGGTTCAGGGGGAATTTCTTTAAGCGGACATTTACTACTTATTTACCAGAATGATGCTGGAAATGAGTTTGTGGTTCGCGGTGGACCTACACGCGGGGGAAATCCAGATTATGGTCCATTAATTCTTGATCAAAACGTTCCGATTGAAATGTCAATAGATGCCAGGGTTGATGAAGACGGTAATCCTGTTACTGCTGCTTCACGTGGTAGTAGAGAAATTCCCTTGGGTGAACGTAAGGCAGAAGATGTTTGGAATCTTATTGTTCAACATGCCAATAACATACACAACGAATCTCTAACTTATAGTCCAACAGGCAATAACAGTAATGGTACTGTTGGCAATCTTCTTGATTTAATCGGGGTTAATGTTAACGACGTACTACCCGATCCAGATGGGATAATGTTGCTCCCTTTCTCAGGGAAAAATGCAAGATTTGAGTTTGACTACACGATTACAGGCACAGATAGTAACGACATAATTGTTGGTCGTGGAGGAAATCAAACTTTTACCGGAGGGAAAGGAAATGATACGATTGATGGTGGTACTGGCAACGATAATTTCGACGGCGGTCTTGGTGATGATACCTTCATCGGCGGCGCTGGTGACGATCAAATAAACGGCGGTTCGTTTTTATTTGGTCTTTTTGAAGGAACCGACAGTGCTGAATATACAGGCACTTTAACTGACTATGATGTTGAGTTTCTGCCTGACGATACTGTTCGCATCATTGATAAAGTCAATAACCGGGATGGGACTGACACACTAGAAGGTGTCGAGAAAGCAGTCTTTTCAGACAAATCAATTAACCTCAGGCCAGGGCAAGATATCGCCTTCGTCATCGACACAACCGGTAGCATGGCAGACGATATTGATGCAGTCAAAACCCGCGCCAACGAAATCATCAACGCTATTTTTGATGGCGAACGTGGCTTTTTAGATTCTCGCATTGCCGTAGTTGGATATAACGATCCTGGAACAAACACCTTCCTTTCTTTCACTGATCAGCCTAAGATTGATGATCGTAAGAGTGCCGCTCTTAATGCAATTAACAGCATCTCAGTCAGTGGCGGTGGTGACTTTCCTGAAGTGGTGAATGCTGGCTTAATTCGCGCCTTGTCTGGTGGTGCTGGAGAGTGGCGTGAAGAAGCGATCGCTAGACGTATTATTCTATTCGGGGATGCACCGCCCAAAGACACAGAGCTTCGTGCCCAAGTTCTTGAGCTGGCATCCAACGTGGGAGCTTCAATCGATACTGACATTAGTGACGTGGCACCACTATCGATTGTCGGGGACATTCAAACCAGAAACATTACCAGTGATCTTGCTGTCACCAGCTTGGCTGTGGCCTCGGCATCTGCTGAAGGAACCCCAACTATAACACCAGTTGAAATCTTCACAATTCTGATTGGCGATGATCCAACAACCAGTGCAGATTTTGAAAGCCTTGCCACTGCCACTGGCGGCGAAACTTTTACTGCAGTTGATGCTTCAGAAGTGGTTGATGTACTAATCGAAGCCATTGAGTCTCCAGTCAATACTGCACCAATCGCTGTCACTCTATCGAACACCGTTATCGATGAGAATGTAGAGGCAGGCTTTGTAGTGGGAGAATTAACTGCTATTGACGAGGATGTTGCCGACACCCATAGCTTCACCTTAGTAGACGATGCTGGCGGCACTTTTATTATCGAGGGAAATACTGTAGTCGTCGCCGAAGGTGCAATACTGGACTTCGAGGCAGACAACAGCTTCGATATAGTCGTACAAGCTAAAGACAGTGCGGATACCTCTGTAGAACAAGTATTGACCATTAGCCTCAACGATATTGAAGAAAGCCCTGACAACACCACCGACACTGAACTAATTATCGGAACCCAAGGCGATGATAACAATATTGAACTCACCCCAGCAGCAGGTTTCCAAATCGTCGCTACAGGTTCCGGCAATGATACCATTAAAGCTAAACCTCCTGGTTCCCCAGCCAAAGACCGTTTCTATGGTGGTTCAGACGATGACGAACTAATTGCAGGCACTAATGACCGCCTCTTTGGAGGTTCCGGTAACGATACCCTTGATGCCTCTCAAGGTGGTGGTGGTAATCGCCTCTACGGTGGCGAAGGGGAGGACGAGCTAATAGCCGGAGAAAATGATCGTCTCTTTGGAGGTTCCGGTAACGATACTCTTGAAGCCTCCACTGAAGGCAGCAATAACCGCATCTATGGTGGCGACGGCAACGACGACTTCTTCCTCGGTAATAGCGATGAGATAACCGGGGGTGAAGGCAGCGATCGCTTCTTTGTTGGTACTGGTGGTAGTAATACCATCACAGGTAACACTGGTGCTGACCAATTCTGGATTGCCAATGCCGAAATCCCCGATTTTGCCAACACGATCACTGATTTTACGGCTGGGGAAGATGTACTCGGGATTGCGGGCATTACTGGAGTAACTTCTATTGAAAACCTCAACCTAACCCAGAATGCCACTAATACTGTAATTTCTATTAGTGGAAAACAGGTAGCAATTTTGCAGGGCATTCAAAATAGTAGCCTCACAGAGGCAGATTTTGTATTTGCCTAACTAATAATTTGCATTCATAGCAGTCCTCAATAATTTACAAACGACTCCTTTTCTCTGCGCTTGGATTTAGAGATGTTGATTATTTTAGATCTCAACCAGGATTGCTATATTTACTACTCTGGCAGATATAGCAACAGACATGTAAGTTAGGACATCCTATTGTGAGTCAAAGGGAACAGGGAACAAGAAAGTGTCCTAACAGTTGTGGCGACTGCTATAAAAATATACGACCAATCCCACCACTGTGCGCAATAATATCAAGTTTTGAATCAGGTCAAGGCTTGATAAATAATCAACTGCTAACTAAAAGTTACTGATTCTTAGTAGTTGCAGGTACTTAAGTTTTACTTCTACCACTAAACCAATAAGTTTTTAGCTGCTAATTTTAGCGCTGAAAGGCAAATATCAACTCTTGTTTTAAGTTTTGACAGCTTGATGTTTTCAAAGTTTCACAACAATTCAAAACATGGTACAACCAACAGCTAAAGAACAGGAAATACTCGAATATATCAATCGCATGCGGATCAATCCAGTCCCAGAGCTAGACTTGTTACTAGCAGATCCTGATGTTCAAATTGCGCTTGATTCCTTCAAAACTGATCAAAGTATACTCAGAAACCAGTGGGATACTCTTAACTCTGTAGCGCCACTGGCTTGGTCGAATCAGCTATATGCGGCGGCTACAGCTCACAGCCAAAAAATAATTCAAGAAGATACTCAAGCCCATGATTTTCCTAACTACCCCAATCTATTTGAGCGAGTACAAGAGGCTGGATACAACTTCGGCTTTGTGGGAGAAAATATATTTGCTTTTGCTAATTCAGTCTTTTTTGGTCACGCAGGATTCGCAATAGATTGGGGCAATACGCCGACGGGTATACAAAACCCTCCTGGTCACCGCCAAAATATTATGAATGGTGACTTTCAAGAAATTGGTATTTCCATTATCGAAGAAAACGATCCAAATACGAAAGTCGGACCGCTCGTAATTACCCAAAACTTTGGCAATCGCCCCGACTTTGGCAATCCCTTTCTACTGGGTGTGGTCTACAATGATGCCATTATTAATAATGATTTCTACAACGCAGGGGAAGGAATCGCTGAGGTTAAGATAACGGCAGTTAATACAAAGAACGACCAGACCTTCACAACTACGACCCTCAATACAGGTGGTTATCAGTTACAGTTGCCCACTGGGGTTTATGATATTACCTTTGTCGGTGACTTCGATGGCGACGGGCAAGGAGACGATACAGAAACTCGACAAGTAAATATTGGGGCGCAAAACGTCAAACTGGACTTAGCTACCGAACAACGGATAGCGATTAAAGGGACTCCCGCTGCCGATGAAGTTTCTGTTCAAGGGACTAACAACGAACTACTAGGTCTTGGCGGAGATGATACCATCGATGCCTCGAATGCAGAAGGAAACAATATTCTCCGAGGTGGTGAGGGCAATGACGAACTTTTTGCTCGGCGCAATGACCAACTGTTTGGCGATGCCGGCAACGATACTTTAGATGCCACTGCCGGGGAAGGAGAAAATCAACTACAAGGTGGTGACGGTAACGACTTTCTCCTAGCTGGTAGCAATGATACCCTATCTGGAGGTGATGGCAATGACCAACTCTTCGGTGGCACAGGTGGAAGTCAGCTAAGGGGCGATGGAGGTAATGACCTATTCTGGATTGCCATTGCTCAAATTCCCAGTCAACCTCACCTGATCTTAGACTTTAGCCAAGGGGAAGATGTTATCGGTATCGGTGGCTTAGATAACGTCAAGAGCTTCAATGATCTAGTATTCGAGCAGCAAGGTAACAATACCCTAATTAAAACTAAAGATAACCAGGATTTAGCAATCCTGCTCAACTTTATCGAACTATTGAAAGAAGAAGACTTTATCTTTGATAATCAAACTCCTAACTTTAACAGTCGCCCTGTAGCCAATGATGCCACTTTCTCCGTATTAGAAAACAGTCCTCAAGGAACAAGTATTGGCACTGTAGTTGCTAGTGATTCTGATAATGACACTTTAAGGTTTGCTAGTATATCGGGTAATCTAGACCCCAACGGCAACGGTGAGAATGCCTTTACCCTCAACCCAACTACAGGTGAAATTACCGTCAATGATAGCCTTGATTTAGACTTTGAGCTCATCCCCAGTTTCAACTTTACTGTCGAGGTGATTGATGAGAAAGGCTTATCCGATACAGCAGATATTACCATCAATCTCAATGATGTTCCTGTCCAACTGATTCGCCACAATGATAACAGCTTCACCATCACTGACAACGAACCAGTCAAACTCTCTTTCCAACTACTCTCCAACAGTAAAGATTCAATCAATGAAGTTGGAGTATTTGCCGTCGAAGATGAGCAAGGCACGGTTAATGGTTTAAAGCCAGGGGATGCAGGCTATGTGCAAGCTGCCCTTAGTCAGTCCCAGGCACGAGTTATCCTCTCTGCTCTTAACAACCCGCCTGATGGTTTTAATACTGATCTATCCCGTATTGTAGAAGGATTTGATGGTAGCGATCGCCTTGTCTTTTATCTGGTTCAAGGCAGCACAACGGATCAGGTGTTGGCGGGGCAAGCTTCAGAAGAAAAAGTAATCTTAGGCTCAAGCTTTGGTCAAGGTAAGCCTGATTCGTTGCGGGTTGAAGAGCAAGGTAATGGTGAATTTACCCTATTTTGGGAAGACCAAACCAGTGAAGGCGAGAGTGACTTCAACGACATGGAGTTGAGCTTCCAGCTAACCAATGATAATCCCCCAATTGGGACACAACTGCAAGGACAAATCCAAAGGGAACTTATCGATTTGCGGGGTATTACTGGTCAAGTGCAAGCCAACTTTACCGTAAACCGGGAGGCAGCTTTCAATAATGTCGCTGGTTTGTATATTGTTGATGATGAGCAAGGCACTGTCAATGGTATTGCCCCTGGTGAAGCAGGTTATGCCCAAGCCGCTCTCTCTCAGCGCATCGATAATTTAGAGCTATTTGTCGCTAACCAAGGTACAGCAAATTTCAATAATCAAACTCTCGACGGTGGAGTAATCCTTGCTCCCTACTTAATTGTTGATAGTAACGTGAGCGAGTTTCTAGAGCAAAATCCAGAAAATCTGCCCAATCAAGATTCTTTCGCCTATTTTGCTTACCAGGATGCTAACCCTGATGGAGTTGATCATATCCGTCTGCTTGCAGACAATACCTTTGGTTTTGAAGATAAGTTTGGTGGCGGTGATCAAGACTATAATGACCTAATTTTCCAGGTGAATTTCTAGGACTTTGGTCAATTTACGACTCCAGGTGACTTAAAGTTAGCGGATTCTTGCCGTTTCTAGAAAACTGTAGGAATCCGCTTAGTGAATAAATTAGTGCAGTTCTAAGTAATGAAGAGTAGGCTTGTCTAGAAGCTCTTGAATGGCTTGCTTCTGTCTCCTTAGCAAAAAACCTCTTCAGCAAGCCCTAATTATGCTTGACAACTTACTTACCTATCAGTAGGATAAAAGCATGAAGTCAACTGATACCCGCACGGAAATTCTGGATACGGCACAGGAACTCATCCAAAGGTTGGGAGTTAATGCCATGAGCTACGCTGATATCAGCGAGGCTGTTGGTATTCGCAAAGCCAGCATTCATTACCACTTCTCAACCAAGGACGACTTAGTTGCGGCTTTACTCGATAGGTACAATCCCTACTTTCTTAAGTTAGTCGATCTGATCATTGCCTCACCTGAGTCACCAGAAACTAAGCTACGACGCTACTGTGCTCTGTTTGAGGCCACTCTCTCTAGTGGCGAGCAAGACCAAGCTTGCCTTTGTGGGATGCTTGGGGCAGAGTTAAAAACCCTCAAACTTCCTTTAGCTGAGCGTGTTATCCAATTCTACCGGGACAACGAAGTACGACTAGTAAAGATCCTAACAGAGGGTCGAGAAGCTGGAGTGTTTAGTTTCCCTGGAGATATCAACGCCATGGCAACACTCATTTTCTCCCTCTTGGAGGGTGGTCTCTTGATTATCCGTGCTAACGGCGGTATTGCCCAGTTTCGAGCTATTGTAGAGCAACTGATGCAGTTAGTTAAAGGGTTTAAATCTAAGTAAAAATCGACCCCGTGGCTATAAGCCAGGGGCTTGAGTGCTTCTCGCGAATGAATCTAAAATTTGCTTATTTGGAAAGGTTAATCAACCTATCTCCCCATCACCCCCTCTCCCCATCACCCCCTCTCCCCATCACCCCCTCTCCCCATCACCCCCTCTCCCCATCACCCCCTCTCCCCGAGCCATCCCCTCAATGGGATATTTTTTTATTTTGAAGTCCCTAGATGCTGAGATCAACTTGCTAAACTCTAGTTAAAGTATAAGAATGAGCTATGGCAACTTTGAGGAAGCCTTGCCGTGATTGTATGTAACTATTGATATTGAAAACCTAGATAAGTCAGGGGATGTTAGGCAAGTTACTGCGGGGACATTACCAAGTAGTTCGAGTCTTAAGTGCGGGGGGGTTTGGTCAAACCTATATCGCCAAAGACATTGATCGACCAGGTCACCCTGACTGTGTCGTTAAACACCTCAAGCCTGCTAGTAATAACCCCAGTTTCTTGGAGACTGCTAGGCGTCTGTTCAAAAGAGAAGCAGAAATCTTAGAGCAGTTAGGTAAGCATGACCAGATTCCTAGACTCTTAGCTTACTTTGAAGAAGACCAAGAATTTTACTTGGTACAGGATTTCATTAAAGGTCAACCCCTCAATACAGAGTTGCCACCTGGACACCGTTGGTCTGAAAGTAAAGTTATCCAACTGTTACAAGATGTCTCGAGTATCCTGAACTTTGTTCACTGCCAGGGGGTTATCCACCGCGATGTCAAGCCCAACAACTTGATTAGGCGGCAGGAAGATGGTCGATTAGTCTTGATTGACTTTGGCGCTGTCAAGCAAATCCGGGAACCAGCTACTGAGATACAAACCCAGCCCAATTCTACTGCTACGATTATTGGTACCAAAGGATACATGCCCTTGGAGCAAGTACGAGGCAAACCGCGCCCCAACAGTGATATTTATGCACTGGGCATGATTGGTATCCAAGCACTCACAGGAGTCGAACCATTCCAATTACGGGAAGATGCTAAAGGTGAACTAATCTGGCAATATCGGGGAAAGGTTAGTGAAGGGCTAGCTGTGATCGTCTGCAAGATGGTATCGTACCACTTTAAAGACCGTTATCAGTCTACGAGTCAGGTACTGCAAGCCCTCCAACCACTAGTTAATTTTCACGTTAATCAACAATTAACTCCAGAGGCTAAACTAAGTCAGACCAAGGTGATCCTGGCAGCAGAACGAAGAACTCTTGAAGCTGAAGAGCCAGAAACAAAAATAGCTCCAAATTTTGGTAACTCTAATACCAAAGTAGTTTCTAACAACCAGCTACAGGAAACCAAAGCAATACTCAAAAAGAGAAAGCTAACATCAGAGACAGTTGCTGGAACTCAGGTGCAAGCAGCTAAGGCGAGCCTTAATGCTGGACAACTCGATCAAGAGATGCCAAATTTAACCCTAGGGACGCCCAAGTTAATAGATGGGCGCTATCGAGTTGTTGAAACCTTGAGTGACAGGGTATTTAGTCAAACCTACATTGCCGAAAATATCCACCAACAAGACAAGCCCCGCTACATTGTCAAGCGCCTACTTAAGTCTGTCAGCGGTGATCCCACCTTTTTGCAAACTGCTCAGCGGCTGTTCCAGAGTGAAGTAGAAACTCTACAAAAACTTGGTGAGCATGACCAAATTCCTCAACTCTTAGCTGAATTTGAAGAAAACCAAGCCTTCTACTTAGTACAGGAATTTATTGAAGGTCAACCCCTTAGTGCTGAACTACTACCAGAGTCCCGTTGGCAAGAAAGTCAGGTAGTCCAACTGCTGCAAGAAGTCTTGAACATCTTAGCATTCGTCCACAGCCAAGGGGTTATTCATCGCGATATTAAGCCAGACAATATGATCAGACGGCAGCAGGATAACCACTTAGTACTGGTGGATTTTGGTGCAGTTAAGCAAATTCAGGTGCCACTAAATGCTACTCAAGGGCAGATTGGTACTACTGTTCCTATTGGGACCCCTGGCTATATGCCGACGGAGCAAGGGCGAGGGAAGCCGCGCCCCAGCAGCGATTTATATGGCTTGGGAATGGTTTGCATCCAGGCGCTAACAGGATTGCATCCTACACAATTACTCGAAGACCAAGATACAGGAGAAATCCTCTGGCAGCAAGAAGCAGAAGTTAGCGAAGGGCTAGCTGCTATCCTCACCAAGATGATCCGCTATCACTTTAAAGACCGCTATCAAACAGCTACTGAGGCTTTACAGGCTCTTAATCAGCTCAGTACAATGCCTACAGTTCAACCGACAATTTCCAGGCATTGGATGTTAATTGTAGCAGGTTTAGGAACAGCTGTGGCAGCAGTTGCGATCGCAGCTGTTTCTTGGTGGGCTTTTGTACATCCAAAAGAGCCTAAACTCAATGAGAAGGTAACACCTACTCCTATACCTGAATCACCAAAGCCAAAACCTAATGATAACCCCTGGAAAGGGGATTATAGTAAGTTGCAAAAGTCCCTCCAGCAAAAAGATTGGGAAGCTGCAGACCTTGAAACCTATAAAGTAATGCTCAAAGTTGCAGGTCCCAAATCACAGGCACAAGGGCGTTTCGACTTAACTGAGTGGGCACAATTTTCTTGTCCAGCCCTCAAGAAAATAGACAGCCTTTGGAGTGAAGCCAGTAGTGGCAAGCTAGGCTTCGGTGTTCAGAATAGGGTGTTGGAGGAATCAAAAAACTATACAGTATCATACGTAAAAATCGGATGGATGAAAGAATCGCCAGAAGGTCATTCTTGGGAAGTAGCTTGGAACTACGATCCAGAAACTAAAGTAGTGGAGTATCATCCGGGATACAGACCTAATTTTGATAATCCTCCCGATGGACATTTGCCAGCCAAACTAGAATGGGAAACTCCTTTAGGGGAAGAAGCACAAGACCGAAGATTTGAAGCGATTTATAGATGCAACTTGTGACATCCTCCTGTGCTGCCTTCAGTAGAATAACATTGACTTTAAGAACAAATCAACAATTAGTAGGTTGGGTTGAGCGCAAGTGAAACCCAAAATTTACAATGGTTTGCTGGGTTTCGTCTCTCGCTCCAGCCTACGGGATATATCTATATAATTGCAACAATCTCTTGCTATCCTATACTAATTTTTATAAGAATGTGAATTATAATTCAGTCAAATCTAATTATCCCCATCAAGGGTGGCAAACTTTCCATTTACTTTATTAAAGCCGTGAAAGCCACGCCTTCATAATAAGTGGGGAGAATAAAAGCAAGTGACTTATTGTGTTTTATCAAAAATTGAATTTGTTTGCACTCAAGTCGATCATCGGGAACTAGAAAAATGAAAAAATTTTATCTACTGGCACTGTTAGGAACTCTTGGGGTTTTATACCTTAGCCCAACCTTAGCCCAATCACCCAGACAAACAAATCCAATCACAACTGAATCAACTCAAGAAGCTGCCAACATCGATTCCCGCTACAGTCAGTTGCAAGGGTACCTAAAACAACAAGATTGGGAAGCTGCTGATCAAGAAACTTACGAATTAATGCTAAAAATTGCAGGTTCTAACTCAGAGAAGCAGGGAAGTTTCGATTTAACGGAATGGCAGAATTTTTCTTGTAGCGCTCTCAAACAGATTGATAAACTTTGGCTAGAAGCAAGTGATGGTAGGCTAGGTTTCAGCACTCAGAATAAGATTTTGGAAGAAGTGCAAGACTATAATGTCTTCTATTTCAGGATTGGCTGGAAGAGACAACTCCTAAAAGATGAATGGGGAGTAGCCTGGGAGTATAATCAAGAGACTCAAAAAGCTGAATATATTACAGATAAAAAGCCTAATTTTGAACAACCCCCCGATGGGCATTTGCCAGCTAAATTAGAGTGGGAAACAAATCCAGGTGATAGTCCGAAAGACCGCAGATTTGAGGCAATTTATAGATGCAATTTGTAATGGGTGCCCAAAGACTTACACTTCTAATCATAGAGATAAGAATTGGTTAACCGTTCTTAGGACTCTGTCAAATTTAATAAATTGAGAAATTTACACAAATCCTAGTGAGGGTTCATCAAAATGAAGCAAATTAATTTGCTTGCCTTGGCAAGTATCCCAGGATTACTTTTCCTTAGCCACCATTGGGTGAAAGCAGCCGAAATTGAAACTATACAAGCTAAACTTACGGTCAATTCCTCAACAACTAAAAACAAAATCTATGGCACCGGTATCGGTCCAAAGCCAGGTGCTAAGGTACCTCCCCCAGCATTGCCGAGGGCAGGTACGCAAGTTTCTAAGAGCGGTAGTCATACAGTTGGGGTAATACGGCGCAAGGGTGAGGAGAAAAAGCGGCAAAAAGAGATACGCATAGCACAACTAGACGCACAAATAGCAACTCGCAAACAAAAAGAGAAGTCGGTTATAGCCCGAGCCCAAACAAAACCAGCTCCACAACCACCAGCTCCACAAGTGACAAGAACATCACCGCCACCGTCTCCACGAGTGACAAGAAGACAACAGCCACCATCTCCACGAGTAACAAGAACATCACCACCACCGTCTCCACGAGTGACAAGAACATCACCACCACCGTCTCCACGAGTGACAAGAAGACAACAGCCACCGTCTCCACGAGTGACAAGAAGACAACAGCCACCGTCTCCACGAGTGACAAGAACATCACCACCACCGTCTCCACGAGTGGCAAGAACATCACCACCACCGTCTCCACGAGTGGCAATAGCACCACAGCCACCATCTCCACGAGTGGCAAGAACACCAGTGGAAATAGCTTCTTTAGAACCAATACCTCCTACTTCTTCCATTGAAGTTAAAGAACCGGCTAAGGAACTAAAGCTTGAGAAGGTATCATTTTCATGTGGAAAGGATGACAACATACCAACAACTTTTGGAAAAATAGAAGGTAAGGAAGAACTTCCGATGATTCTCTGGTCTTCTGATTTCTTTACAGAGGCTGGTTATGATCCTCAAACGCGGTGCCAACAGGTATCTGCAAGATTAGAAACCTACAAAAAAAATGATGAACTCTCTTACCTTACTACTGGAGAAATTAATGGGCAGTCTGTAGTTTGCGTTACCAGCAAGGAACAAGGAAACTGCGGCGAAGGAATCTCAGTTCATGATGGTTTATTATTCACACTCAAGCCTAATGAGAACCCCCAAGAAAGACTCGAACAACTGTTTGCTGTTTTGCAGAGTAAGGAGCAATCTCAACAAAAATCACTTAAGGAATAATCAAACTTCATGATTGGTTATTTTTAGGATGGGGAGAATTTCAATTTCTCCCCATCCTAAACTTCAGTTGCCAGCAGCCTGGAAATTAAGCCCAAAATTCGTCTACTGCATATTGATCGAGGTTAAAAGCCCAAGCTTCTGTCAATTTCCCCTCGCAGAGGTGTAAAATTACTCCGCCGTCCCAGGACATAGTTTTCCCATTGCGGGATGCTGTGTCACGAGTCAAGACTACCCCACGATTGTCATCAGCAAAAATTACTTTTAGTTCGGTTTGGAAAGTCCCCTGACTAAGGGTCGCAAACTTGGTAAAATACTCCATAATTGCATCACGCCCTTGATAATCACCCGAAATCGGATTCTTACCAGGAGAATGCCAAACTGCATCGGAGGTAATCAATTTATCTAAGGCAGGCATATCACCTTTGAGAAAAGCTTCGTAGCCGCGCCTAATTATCGCTGCATCTGGATGTTCAACCATCACTATTGTGACTCATAGTAGGTAACAGGGAATACCCAATAACAATGCACATCAGCTTACTCTAGCCTTGTCTCAACTAATGGGACTCGGTTTATAGTTTTGGACTAAACCCATGATTGTGCCTTCAAACTTAGCGTTATAGAGATTAGCGCCAGTCAATTGAGCTTTAGCTAGGTTAGCGTCGGTTAAATCAGCATTGCTTAAATCAGCTCTATTGAGGTTGACATGGGCTAAGTTAGACCTATATAGTTTGGCTCCATTTAAATTAGTACCACTCATATTAGCTTCAATTAGATTAGCACCAGCTAAATTGGCAGCCATTAGGTTAGCATCAGCCAAATCAGCACCAATTAGATTAGCAATACTAAGGTTGGCACCACTAAGATTGGCATGACTCAAATTAGCTTTAATTAAGCTAGCACCAATCAGATTGGCACGACTGAGGGTAGCTTCATGTAAGTTGGCACCACTTAGTTCAGCACTCACCAGGTTGGCACTAATTAAGTTAACACCAATTAGGTTGGCAACACCTAGTTTTGCACCAATCAAATTAGCATCACTCAGATTAGTTTCGCACAGTTGAGCATCACTCAAATTCACGCCAATCAAATCGGTTCCGACTAGATTAGCATCACTCAGATTAGCTTCGCGCAGATTAGCATCGCTTAGATCTGCACCACTCAGTTGAACGCCAACCAAATTCGCACCAACTAAGTTGATACCACGAAAATATCTCTCTCCTGCTGCATAACGCTTCAGAAGTTCGCTAGGATTCATAATTTATTTGTGTGCTTTGATAATTTAAATTTAACCAAGTGTTCACCAAACTCATACCAATTCACCTAACAATGGTCTTAGAGAGTAGGCATGGCAAGCTTTTACCCTACTCACTGTTAGTTTACAGAGCCTCTAACTTGCATAGCGTTACGATAGACTTATTGCTCTAGGTATTGTCACTGACTAGCTTGCCAAAAATACGGCATGGTTTTTTGTAAACTTTCAGGAATTACTAGGATAAACCTTGTAGAAAGCATTAAACGTAGTGTTGCTAGAGATTGTCAAGCTTAAAGTGAGTTTGTGACCTAAGTCTCTAGGATTTTCTCCCAATTGCTGTTTACCGGTGGTTGCCATTTTTTTTTACAACCGCCGGTTTTTATTGCGATAAAATCATACTCATCAAACAGTTCCCCCTTTAGAACTAGTTTGAAACTTGAACAATCACTAGGTTTACCTACTGCTAAGATCACGCAAAAACCCTATGTTCTAGGGAGGGCATCTGACTACGAATTTGTTTGAGGCGTAAGGGATCAATTTCAGCGATCGCAACTCCTGGTTTATCCCCAGCATCGGCTAAAATTAGTCCCCACGGATCAACGATCATGGCATGACCGTGAGTATAGCGCATGGCATGGTGACGTCCTGTTTGTGCAGGAGCAATCACATAGCAGGTATTTTCAATAGCCCTGGCTTGGAGCAGAACTTGCCAGTGGTCTTTACCAGTGTAGGCGGTGAAGGCAGCAGGGACAAACAAAATATCAGCGCCTTTGTAGGATAGATGTCGATAAAGTTCAGGGAAACGGACATCATAGCATACAGAAAATCCTAAATTACCTAGCTTTTGAGATGAATAGACTGGTGGTAGCTCAGTCCCAGCCATCACTGTGCTAGATTCTCGGTAGGTATTGCCATCGGGCAGGTTAACATCAAACAGGTGTACTTTTTGGTAGCGAGCGACTTCTTGACCGCTGGGATCAATAAGCAGAGCCGTGTTATAGACCTTGCCACTATCTACTGGTACAGGAAAACCTCCACCCAAAATGGACACTTGAAAGCGCTGTGCCATTGTTTTGAGGAATTTTTCACTTTCGTAAGCAATCTCTTCAGCTTGGGCTACCTTTTCCTTCTCATCTCCCAAGAAAGAGAAGTTTTCTGGCAAACTAACCAATTCAGCACCTTGGTTGACAGCTAAGTCAATCAGTTCTTCTGCCTGCACTAGATTTTTTTTCAAGTCAGGCAGGCTAGTCATTTGAATTGCAGCAGCAAGATAGGACTTCATAAATGTCAGTTGTAAATTATGAAAATAGGAGAATAAACAATTATATTGTTTATATTCTTCCTGAAAGCAAGGGTAAATATTAACTTTCCCAGACTATAGGTGAAAATTAGGGGATAGAACTCTGGCGGGCAAATTGAACTTGACAGCAGCTCTATTAATAATAGACAATAGTAAATTGTGTGTGTATTCCTGCTCGGATCAGGTTAAAACATACCAAAAGCTGGGAAACACTATAGATATACACTTCTACTGAACCAGCTACCTGTACGGCAACCCTTAAGGATTATCCCATGAGTTACGCAATCATTGAAACTGGTGGCAAACAGCTGCGAGTCGAACCAGGTCGCTTCTACGATATTGAACTGCTACCAGTTGAGCCAGAAGAGAGAGTCATCATTGAAAATGTTTTGCTTATTTCCAACGATGGCGAAGTGTCAATTGGTCAACCTTTCATTGCAGGAGCGACAGTGGAAGGGACGGTAATGCGACATTTTCGAGGTCGCAAAGTCCTTGTCTACAAGATGAAACCGAAGAAGAAAACCCGCAAAAAACGTGGACATCGTCAGGAAATTACCCGCTTGATGATTAACTCCATCAGTATGAATGGTTCCGCAATTGCCTCCTTTTCTGGAGAACTCCAAGATCAACCTGTCACTGAGGAAACTATTGCTCCAGCGCCTGAAGGCGACGCAGAAGATGTAACTTCTACAGTTGAGGAAGATACTACCGAAGTGCCTGCTACCTAAGGCAAGTTGCTAATTACAAATATTAGTGCTTTGATCCCCCCTAGTGCCCATCAACAACAGGGCGTAAGTCTCTACTTACTTCCCCCTTAAAAAAGGGTTAATCAACAGTAAATGATTTGCTAACAAATAATCACATTGACTAACAAATGTTACTAGGATTCAAAACTCAGTTAAGAATCAGAGCTCCAAACCAAAAAATCGCTCTAGCTAAACACGCGGGTA
>JAAHGS010000101.1 GCA_010692645.1 Symploca sp. SIO2E9 | reverse complement strand
CAGCAATTCGTAATGAGTTGTACAAAGAAGGCAGGCATAATAAAATGTCATCAATCTTGATGTAGTTAGGGAATACGCATTGACAATATGACCATTAGAATCTTCTCCCCATCCCCCCCCTCTCCCCCTCTCCTCAATGGGATATTTTTTTATAGAAATTAATATGGGTCAAATACCCCACCGTCACTTGCGGTGCCTAAAATTGGTTGGGGTCAAATCCCCATCCAATTTGTCACCGCGTCACCGTGTCTCCGCGTCTCCGCGTCTTTAATTGGAAATCCCACTATGGGACGTGCCATGCTTAATAAAGAAGCAGGCGTTAGTTTTATTGTCAGACAAACTAAGTAGTCGGACATAAATAAAAGCAACTGTGTAAACAATTATGAAATCGCCCGGAGTTCCCTTACACCCTACACCCCACACCCCACACCCTGCCTCAACCAGCAAACTTTATCAATGTCGCAGGTACTTAACAAGTTCGATTTTCAAAATCACATTGATAGATAACAGACTTCTGCCAATCTAGAGGAATCTCTAATAAGTCCCTTGCACCAGTCATTCCTTGTCCAAGAAACAGTAGCAAGGCAAAGCAGTTTAAAATAATATGAATGTTACGCCAGCGATTGGAACGATCCTTGTAGATATCTTCGATAATCGCTAAGGAAAATACCATCAGCAAGGCAGCACCTATGCCCATATAGTAATGAGACCAATACCACTCATCGGTTCGCCTATAAACGCCGTCTTGAGCACCGAGAACCACTAAACCAATGCCGGTTAAGGTTGCAAAAATACCTCGCCATAGTGGTGGCCTAGCTCGATAAAGTAACACAAATGCAGCAATAGTAACAGCGAACATTAAGGCAATCAAAACTACCTGAATAATTTGTAGTTTGTCATCTTTCTGTTGGTCTATAAAACCTTTAGAACCAAATACCACTGAGTAAGCAAGTGCGATGATGGTAATGCCGACAACAGAACCAGATAGCCATTTGCCTAATTTAACATGTTCGCGTCCCACAACTGGCGGAATTTTACTTTTGCCTCCACCAAGATTTTGCAGGCGTCGTTGTCGAGTCTGCCAGGCAAAATTAACGACCATGCCTATTATAGGGAATACTACTGTCACCGCGATCGCAGGATGTATTAAGGCAATAAAATCAACTGTTCCCATTTAGTTCTCTCCCAACAGTATCTTGGCAATTAAGGCAAGGAAGATAATAAGACTTTACTTGATCCTCCTTATCCTTATCTCCCCCATCTCTAGATCATAAAAGTTCCCAGAATTCCTTTAACAAGTTAGGTAATTGTTCAATTCCAGACTATCAATATACTTTTTGATTGAGTTGGGTAAAATTCAAAAGTCAAGTAAGATTACTATATCGTGACTAAGTACCTAGTGGGGCATAGCCAAAGGTGACATTGAATTGACGGCACCAAATCACCACAGACTTCCAGTCTGCTAAATCTACTTGCTCAGGAATAGCATATTTTTGAGTACCACTTACTTTCTCTAAATCGCCAAGATTTACATAATCCTGATTCTTGTAGGATTCTGGCGTTTGCTGGCGATGTAACAAGACAAATAAATCTGGTCCTCTGTCTGTTTTGAAGGTTTCGTCAAACTCCAGGTAACGTTGCCCATTTTCTGTAACTACGCGCACTGCTCCCTGAGTTGGATGTGCTGCTCCCACAAAGGTTCCAGAGACAGCGCCAGAGACATCGGTTGTCTGTGCAACTACTGGGGTAGCTGAAATTCTCAAGGTTTCCTGTGCCAAAGTATGATTGAAGGGATTACTCCCTAGCAAGCTAGCAGCTAACAGAGTAGTAGTACCAAAAACTGCCAAATAGTTAAGTTTCACAGCGTTAGTTCCTCAAAACTGGACTCTATTAACTATTCTTCACGCATTTGCTTGTACAAGAATTATTTTGAGCTTAGAACTTGATAGTACTATTCTTATCTTTGACCCAGATAATTCTCATTCTCAGAGAGGGAGGGATGGGGGGATGGCTCGGGGAGATGGGAGATGGGGGGATGAATATTCTGCCTCCTGCCTCGGGTGAACGAAATTTTGCGTGGGATTTGAATTCTCCGCGTCTGGGCGTCTGGGCGTCTCCGCGTCTGCTTAATTATTTCCCCACGCCTTTTTTCGCTCATCCTCCTGCCTCCTGCCTCCTGCCTCCTGCCTTCTGCGGGAGATGGGGGACGATTTTGATGAACCATTCCCCCTCTGCTATATCTCTCAGCCTAGTCTCACTTTTGACTCAGGAAAAAATCATTAAGTTAAGTTAAGTATACAAGTGGTGCTATAGGTAAAGACAGTTAGTATGACAAGTTCCAGGTTAAAGGGGAAGGTCTTACACATTTGTAAACTTAGGAGATTTAGGAAACCACAGCTAGCAACACTAGTCTTCCTGGGGATTACAGTTGCATTTGGTTTGATTATCACGTCATGGTTTGCTGGTATAGGGGTAGTTGAGCAGTTTTTTGAAAACATTCACTTCCTGCAAGAAACACCGCCTATTTGGTTAGAAGTGCCAATGGTGATGGGCGAATATCTATTAGCACCAACAGTCGTGCTATTGTTAATCGTGGTAGCCATAACCAAAATTTCTCCCCAACCTCAAACTTGGTCAAGAGTGGCAGTGGTATCGATTCTACTAGCCTTGACTATTCGCTATGTTTTGTGGCGCTCTCTCTCTACACTCAATCTGTCAAATCCCTTTGATGGTGCATTTAGCTTAGGATTACTTTTTATGGAAATATTACTCATCTTGAGTAACAGTTTTCAGGTGTATTTAATCCTTAAAGTAAAGCCTAGGCACCGCCAAGCTGACAAGATGGCAGTTAATGTGATCAATGGTAGCTATACACCCTCAGTAGATATTTTAATTCCCACTTATAACGAGCCAACTACTATTCTCAGACGCACTATTATTGGTTGTCAAGCTTTAGATTATGCCAACAAAAAAATATATCTCCTAGATGATACAAGGCGTCCAGAAATGAAAAATTTAGCGCAAGAACTAGGTTGTGAATATATAACCAGACCAAATAATCTTCATGCTAAAGCCGGCAATTTAAATCATGCCCTCAGCAAAACTTCTGGGGAATTAATTGCTGTATTTGATGCTGATTTCATTCCTACCAAAAACTTCCTTATTCGCACCTTAGGTTTTTTTCAAAAGCAAAAAATAGCCCTTGTTCAAACTCACCAAAGCTTTTATAATCCCGATCCAGTTGCCCGAAATCTAGGTCTAGAAAATGTAATAACACAGGAAGTAGAAATTTTTTCTCGTCACTATCAGTTGCTGCGTGATAGCCTAGAAACTTCACTCTGTTATGGCAGTTCTTTCGTTGCTAGGCGCAGCGCTCTTGAAGAAACTGGCGGCTTTGTAACCGAGTCCCTTAGTGAAGACTACTTTACAGGAATTCGCTTATCTGCCAAAGGCTATAAAGTGATTTACTTAGGTGAAAGTTTAAGTGCAGGCTTGTCAGCCGAAAATATGACAGCTCATATTGGTCAAAGATTGCGGTGGACTCGTGGCAGTCTACAGGCATTTTTTATTAATACCAATCCCTTAACAATTCCTGGACTCAGATTTTCACAAAGACTGGCTCATTTTGAAGGATTATTCCAGTGGTTTACTAGTGTATTCCGGGTTGTCTTTCTACTGATGCCGCTAGCCTATACATTTATAGGTGTTATTCCTTTATGGACTACCTCTAGTGAATGGCTTTATTTCTTCGTCCCTTATTATTTGGTGCAATTATTTTCTTTCTCTTGGTTAAATTACCGCTCTCGCTCTGCTTTATTATCAGATATTTATTCTGTAGCCCAGTGTATTCCCATTTCAATAACTGTCATTCAAACCATGTTGAACCCTTTCTCAGAGGGATTCAAAGTCACACCTAAAGGAACTCAGAGAAATCGCTTCTATTTCAATTGGAGATTGGCCTGGCCTCTAATTATTTTGTTTCTAGCGACCTTAGTAAGTTTATGGCATAGTTTAGACATTTATCTCACAAGTAATCTAGAGGCAATACCATTGACTTCAAATCAAGCCCAAATCTATCAAATGGCAAGCTTTGTTTGGATTTGGAATCTATATAACCTGCTGATGATTGGCATTGCTTTGTTCGTTTTAGTGGATGTACCTAAACCGAGTTTATACGAATGGTTTAACCTACAACGGTTAGTGGAAATTCAAATTAATAGTCATAACCAAAGAAGCCAAGAAGTTAAAAAACCACATAATCACAGCACAAAATTGTGGGGCATAACAACTAGTATTTCTGAAGTTGGTGCTGAAGTAGCGCTAACTAAGGGGGAGTTTCCTAGTATCAAGATAGGAGAAACCCTGCCAGTGAAATTAAAAATTCTGGAAGAGGAAATTTATCTACAGGGAAAAATTACTAATACTAGGTTTAGTGATAAATTTCCCACTGTGCAAATAATATTTGAAGATCTAATCCTCTCTCAGGAAAGGCGTCTAGTGGAAATATTATTTTGTCGTCCGTGGCAATGGAAGCGCCACAATACCCCAGGGGAACTGCATGCTTTGTGGCTGTTGTTGAAGATATTGCTTAAACCAAAAGTTCTCTTTGATCGCAATCCCAAGGCAAGTAAGGTGATAGTTTCTCAAGCATAGTAATATCAATTCACCCAGAGCTTCCCTGCTTGCGGAACTTCCCCTGCACAAGAATTATCTCTACTCCCCTGTATAAACCTCTGGCTCAGTTTGTAGTCGGTAAAATCTATAATAACTGCCAGAGAGCGAATTATTTTACCTGCTGCATTCCATTCAGCGGTGGCAGAAAGGAATACATCAATCACTCTCCCATTCTTACATACCATCTGGTAGGGAATATCCCTACACATTCCAGTCTTGAAAAATTGAGGCAGCACAACTTCTCTGGCATAAAGACTCGATTCTGGCGTTAGAAACTCGGTAGACTTTCTGCCAATTACTTCACTGCGCTCATACCCTAACTTCTCTAGCCAATAGTTACTAACACTTATGAGTGTGCCATTGCAGTCTATTGAATGCAACATCACAGGTGTCTTTTTATAGAGTGAGCGATAGCGTTTCTCACTCTTGCGCAAAGCTTCTTCTGCCAGCTTGCGCTCAGTGATGTCACGCACAATACACAAAACTTGGTTTTCCCCACTAACAACGATGCGAACCTCGTAATTGTGAATCTGGTTCGCCAGCAGCAACTGATTCTCAAAGATTTGAATTTTGCCAGTTTGTAGCGCCTGCTTGATACGGTACATGGCTTGCTGGGCTATCTGTTTTGGCATCACTTCCACTATTGTTTTCCCTAAAAATTCACTGGCAGAGACAAAAAGCTCCTCTTCTTTTGAGGCTTTGAAATCTAAAAAGATACCATCGCCGCTGATTAAGAACATCAAATCTGGTATGGCATTAAGAAGAGCCAGATTTTTGGCTTCGCTCACTTGCAGTGCTGTCTCTGTGCGCCGCCGCTCAATTGCTGTCGCCAGAATATTAGCAACAACTTGGAGAAAATTGATATCATCCTGGCTGAATTGACGCCTTTTTTTCGTGTGTACACCTAAAACACCAAAGGGACGATTTGGTCCTTCAAGAACAACACTCATGCCACTGATTACACCATGGTTATGCAGTAGTGGTGGTCCATTAAAACGCTCTTCTGTAGTTAAATCTTCAACAACTACTGGCGAATGGGCAAGCAGGGTATAACCAGCTTGAGAATTAATGTCAGTACTTACCGTGGCAAAGCCCACAAGCCCCTGTTGCCAACCCACGCCCGCTCGCAGAAACAACCTCTTGCCATCATTGAGGAGTTCCAAAACTTTGCAATACTCAACATTAAGGCTTTTAGCAACCAGAGTTGTGACTGTCTGCATCAGCGTATCTAGATTAGTTGTCGCTAGGGCATTTTGACCTAATTCAACCAAGACTGCTTGCTGCTGCAAGCGGTATTCCAAATCTGCCTGTGTCTTTTTGAGAAGTTCATTGGTTTTGGCAAGTTTAACAGCTTGGGCTTCAACTTCCTTGATACGTTGGGCTTCTAAAGCCTGTTGCACTTCTTTTCTATCTAAATCTTGACTAGCAGCTAAAAACTGATAATCAACATTACTTAAGCTTTTGCCCGATGCCCAGGCTTGGGCATCTCTCAAGGTTTGTCCCCGCAACAGCCGCGATTCGTCACATTTGTCTGAAGCTATCCAACCTTCCAATAAATAAGAGTAGGGGCGCAAGTAACCTAATTGTGCCTTCACCCAATCTTGATTGAACACCTCCTGATAAATGCGGTTATAAACCCTCAGTTGTCCCCATCGTTTAACCACTAACCCTGACAGCAGCAATTCCATTTGTTCAGCACTGTCATCTGTTAATACCGACTCCTGATGCAGAATTTTCTGATACAGTTCCAGTAGTCGCCCAGCCCGTTGCTCATTGGAGAGGAGGCGAGCACGTATTGTCCTTAAATGGGGAGGTTCATCCAGGGCTACCCAGTGATGAATTACCTTTTCCCAAACAATCTTGCTGACTATTGATTGAGACTTTTTCCCTTTTTGACAACTACCAAACTCAGCATTCTTAACAATCAACTGACACAGTTTTTGAGTTAGAAATGGCTGCCCCCCTGTCCAAATCAATACCTCTTTAATAGTTTCCTCAGGATTATCTACCTTACCCACCAATCCTGTGAGTAAGGGACCAGCTTCCAATTGAGTAAAACCGTTGAGCTCAATTGCATGACCAATATTAAACGGTGTCCTGGTTTTGTTGGCAATTAAATCTAATGGCGTTGCTACTCCCAACAGGGCAAAGGTAAGATAGCGATTTTGATGGATTGAACGTAGCAGGGCAAAAAAGTCATCATTATTAAAAGGTAAGCGTAGGATACTATCAATTTCATCGATAAAAATTACTATTGGTTGGGCAATGAATTCTGGCAATACTTGCTCTAGGAACTCACCCAAGCGACGTACTGGTGAGAGGTATTGGCGTTGTTCTAGCCATTGACCTAAAATAAAGTGCCGATGAAGCTTAAAAGAGCGTACCAGAGAACGGATGATATCAGCATACCAATGCTGTTGAGTGGTCTCATGGCTGCCAATGCCAGAGATGTCAACTAACCCACAGGCAATGCCGTCTTTGGTTAGCTGCTGGCAGACTCGCACCTGTAAGCTAGACTTACCCATCTGACGAGAGTTAAGTACATAGCAAAATTCTCCTGCCTTCAAGGCTTGATAGAGTTGTTTGTCAGCTTGACGCACGACATAGCTAGGTGCGTCAATGGGCAAACGCCCACCTACTTGATATTTGTAATTGTCCATCGCTTAGAGATTGTTGAGCTTACTTTTCTTGTTGCCCTTGAGCAATTTTTTGACACAAAAGGCGGTCGCTCTGGTCAAGAGATGGATTATACTTTAGATAATTATGCAATTGAATGCAAGCATGCAACATAATCTCTTGTAAACTTATATCTAAATTTAAATTCCACAGAATCAATCTGCCGGCTACATCAGATGAAACTAGAGTTTGAGCATCAGGGCTGAAGCTAACGCTCCTGACTTCATCATTATGTCCACGCAGAATTAGGATTTCTTTCCCCTGTCGATTCCATAATCTGACAGTTTTGTCCTTACTAGCAGTGGCAATAGTTTCACCGTCAGGGCTGAAGCTGACACTGTTGATCCGGTCATCATGCCCCCTGAGGGTTCGGATCTCTCTCCCCTGTCGGTTCCAGAGTTTAACAGTTTTGTCCTCACTAGCAGTAGCAATGATCCCGCCTTCAGGGCTGAAACTAGCACTCCTGACTGCCGCATCGTGTCCATATAGGGTTTTGAGGTATTGACCATCTTGTCTCCAAAGTTTAGCAGTGTTATCCTCACTAGCAGTAGCAATGATCTTGCCTTCAGGACTGAAGCTAACACTCCTGACTGCCGCATCGTGTCCATATAGGGTTTTGAGGTATTGACCATCTTGGCTCCAAAGTTTAGCAGTGTTATCCTCACTAGCAGTAGCAATGGTCTTGCCGTCAGGACTAAAACCAACACTCCAGACCCAATCATCATGCCCCTGAATATTTAGGAGTTCTCTCCCCTGTAGGTTCCAGAGTTTAACACTCTTATCCCAACTGGCAGTAGCGATGGTCTTACCATCAGGGCTGAAACTGACACTCCAGACCAAATTATCATGACCTTCAAAGGTGTTGAGGTAGTAACCATCTCGGCTCCAAAGTTTAACAGTTGTGTCCTCACTAGCAGTGGCAATAATCTTGCCATCGGGACTGAAACTGAGGCTGTTGATGCGAGCATCGTGTCCTTGGAGGGTATTAAGGTAGTAACCATCTCGGCTCCAAAATTTAACAGTGGTATCCTCACTAGTAGTGGCAATAATCTTGCCATCAGGAGTAAAACTGACGCTGTTGATGCGAGCATCGTGTCCTTTGATGGTATTTAGGTAATGACCATCTCGGCTCCAGAGTTTTAAACTTTTGTCGGCACTAGCAGTGGCAATGAACTTACCATCAGGGCTAAAACTAACACATCTAATAGTAGCGCTGTGTCCTTGGAGGGTTTTGAGATAGCGACCATCTCGGCTCCAGAGTTTAACAGTTTTATCAGCACTAGCAGTGGCAATGAGCTTACTATCAGGGCTGAAACTAACACTCCTGATTGTCGCGCTGTGTCCCTTGAGGGTTTTGAGATAGCGACCATCTTGGCTCCAGAGTTTAACAGTTTTATCGGCACTGGCAGTGGCAATGAACTTACCATCAGGACTGAAATTGACTTTCTTAACTGCTGCCTCGTGTCCTTGGAGGGTTTTAAGGTAGCGACCATCTCGGCTCCAGAGTTTGGCAGTTTTATCCCCGCTAGCAGTGGCAATCATCTTACCATCGGGGCTAAAACTGACACTATTGACTCGATTTTCATGCCCTTGGAGGGTGAGGAGTTCTTTGCCCTCAATACTCCAGAGTTTGGCAGTTTTATCCCCGCTAGCAGTGGCAATCATCTTACCATCGGGGCTAAAACTGACACTATTGACCCAATTTTTATGTCCTTGGAGGGTGAGGAGTTCTTTGCCTTCAATACTCCAAAGTTTGGCAGTTTTATCCCCGCTAGCAGTAGCAATCAACTTACCGTCGGGGCTAAAACTGGCATTCCTAACTGCATGAGTATGTCCCTGCAAGCGATTTATCTCTCTAACCCAGTAAACTGCCTGCCGCAGTGTAAGTTCCACCTGATTGTGAATCTGGATATCGGCTAATGACCTTGTTTTAGATAATGACCATTGAAAGTGAAAGTTTCCATGTTCATTTTGGAGTTTAACTGCAGCTTTGAGAGCTTCTAAGAGGGCATCCAATTGGTGATTTGCTTCTAACAGCGCTTGGGAAGAGGTGTTCAGTGTCTTGATCTCGCTGATGAGAATCTGGTGTTTGTCTTCAAGAACTTGCAGTGCTAGGGAACCAGTTAATCCCAATAACCCAACTGCTACAAACATGGTAGTAGCAAGTCCTCTGCGAATCACCCGCTTGGCTTGCTGCTGCGCCTGTTTCAAAGTCCGATTTGCCTGAGATAAGATTTTAGAGGCTTCTGTTGCTGCATCCAAAGCCTGTTGAACTTCTTTTCGGTCTAACTCTTGACTGGCAGCCAAAAACTGATAATCAATATTGCTCAAACTTTTTCCCGCTGCCCACTCTTGGGCCTCTCTCAAGGCTTGCCCCCGCAACAGCCGCGATTCATCACTTTGCTGTGAGGCTATCCAACCCTCCAACAGCTGCGAGTAAGGTCGCAAATAACTCAATTGCACCTCAACCCAATCTAGGTTGAAAACCTGCTGATAAATGCAGTTATAAACCCTTAGCTTCCTCTTTTCCCTCACCACTAACCCACTTAGCAGCAGTTCCATTTGGGAAACACTATCATCTGCTTCCAATTCCTTATCTTGCAGCAACATCTGATACTTTCCCAGTAATCGCCCGGCATGTCGCTTATCTTTAAGGAGGCGGTCCCGTATCGTCCTCAAATGGGGAGGTTCATCCTGGGCTATCCAATGGTCGATAATCTTCTGGTATACAATCTGGCTGATTCTTGAAGGGAAATATTTCCCATCCTCCCATCTGCCCCACTTCACCTCGTTAACAATCAACTGGCATAATTTTTGAGTCAGAAATGGTTGTCCTCCACTCCAACTCAACACCTGTTCAATCACTTGCTCTGGATCTTTGACCTTCCCCACTAATCCTGCAACTAAGGGCATCGCTTCTGATTGAGTAAAGCCTGTCAGCTCAATTGCCCGACCAATATTAAATGGGGTCATGGTTTTATCGCCAATCAAATCTGACGGTGTTGCCACTCCCAATAAAGCAAAGGTTAGATGCCCTGATTGATGACAGGTTCTAATCAGAGCAAAAAAGTCATCATTATTAAAAGGTAAGCGCAAGATACTATCGATTTCATCGATAAAAATCACTATTGGTTGGGCAATAGCTTCTGGCAGTACTTGATCTAGGAACTTACCCAAGCGGCATACTGGCGAGAGGTATTGGTGTTGTTGTAACCAACTGCCTAAATGGAACTGGCGATGAAGTCGAAAAGAGCGCACTAAGGAGCGAATGATGTCGGCATACCAATGTTGTGGCGTAGTCTCATAGCTACCAATGCCAGATAGGTCAACAGCTCCACAAGCAATACCGTCATCGAGCAAGCTTTGACAGACTCGCACCTGCAAGCTGGACTTGCCCATCTGACGGGAGTTAAGTACATAACAAAACTCCCCAGCTTTCAAAGCTTGATAGAGTTGTGCATCTGCTTGGCGCACGACGTAGCTAGGTGCATCAAGTGGCAAACGACCGCCGACTTGATATTGGTAATTGCTCATGAGTTAGGAGACAAGAGTCAGCAGTCAAGAGAGAGGAGTTCTGGGATTTCTAGCTAAGTATCCAAAAAATTACCATACTGTTTTCCGCTCCACACCCCCCACACCTTATTTTCCTTTTTTTCCTTCACCCTAGGAGCAGTCTCCACCCTCAGCAGAGCAGGGTAGGGTAGTTGATTGGGAATTATCTTAGGCACTAATCCGGTCACGAAAATACTGCCGATATAGCCCACAACTAACGGTAACAGCATTACCTTCTAGAGTAACTAATCCCATGCTGTGCAGCTTAAAAGCTAGCATTTGCTCTAACTCTACTGGCCTATTTGCTCTTACTACTTGCCTATAGGCTGCTGCTAACCCAGGATGCTGTTGTAAGTGCCCCAAGTGCCGATGCAAGTGTTTACCATAGATGCCCGAGTCTGTAGCTGCGCTTTGCTGCAATTCTTCCCATGTTGTCTCCTGTTGTGCCAGATGATGTAAAGCGAGTCGCACGAGATAGGGATGTCCACCCAGTAACTGCATTAACTGCTCTAAATCCTCTGGTGATAAGTACAATTCTTGACGACGGACTAAATCGATTACCTGTTCTTGGTTAAATGGTGGTAATTCAATTGCTAAACCGACATTGAAGGGGGATTGATTGGTATCTAAAGGAAGATAAACTTCTGTAGAATGAACGATGAGCAACCGCAGTTTTTGCCAGAGTTCGCTTCCCAGGGAACCGTAGGCAGCTTCTTCATACCAAGAGCGTAGTAAACTAAAGAAATCTTCGGCAATTTCGGCGTGGGTGAATACCTGATCAACTCGATCTAAAGCTAAGGCCAAAGGTGCGTCGATTTCTGATAATAAACAGTCTTCAAAGTAGGCAGTACAGTTGCTCTTACTACCATAAGTATCACTCCAATAATCATCGATTTGGTGGGGTAGCCGCAGCTGACGGGCAACGGCAGCACAAAACCACTGTAAGAATTTCTTTAAGTTGGTAAAAGTCTCAAGATCCGCACGCTGCAAATTCAAGGCTACAGTGTGAAAACCCTTTGCTCTAGCGTAATCTAGAGTGTAGAGCATCAGAGAGGTTTTTCCCATCTGGCTGGGGGCTTTGATGCGAATTAGTGCTCCTGGCTCTTCCAGCTTTTGGCAGCATTGCTCTTCAATAATTTGCCGTTTGACATAAAACACTGAAGTAGGAGAGACTAGTCGGTCTGGAGAGTCTAGTTCTGCTGGCAGTAGTGGATAGGCTTCGACAGTTGGATTAGGTGATGCTGATGTAGGACTAATCAATAAAGACTGGTAATTATTGCTTGGAAATGCTATCGAGCTTTGATGCTGTTCTTGTTGACAACGCTCAAACTTCCTAGAAGCTGCTTGCTGCGTTAACACAGCCACCAGGTTATGTTTACTCACTTTTTCCCCTAAAGCTTCTGAAAGCAACTTCCATAACCTTGGACCAACGTTGTTTTTCAGATACTCGTGATTGTAAGAACTCTCTGTTGCTATCTCCTGATAAGTTTTACCTAACCAAGAACCTTGTAGAACCAGCACCTCGATATTACTCAGGTGTTTAGAACTATGGGCAAACACTGCAGAATCGGCAATCTGAATTGCCAGGTCTAAGTTTAAAGTTCTGTGCATTTAAAGTTTATTAGTTCATTAAATATGGCTACAGATATCATGCCTTGGAGTTATGGAAACTAAAAATCAATAAATAGATATTTAGTAATATATATTTACTAACAAAACTATATATATATTGGATTGGATGTATTAATAAAAATTCATATATATTGGACGGATTATAGTTGCTAGTCTAATAATATGAAGGGCTTTGCTAAGCTCGTACGCATCCTAATTGACTACTTATCATAGCTTAATTAGTTAACTTTGCCAATTGACATAGAGCTTTAGAGCTAATATAACTGGAAATCTTTTCAAACCTAATCAAAAATTGCACAATTAAAACCTTAATAAGTGGGAAGAAACCAGGAAAAATGAAGTTTAAAGCCTCTTTAAGGCTGTTGGCGAATTATTTATTGACGCCTGAAACAGTGATTATGCCGTTACTCGAATTACAAAACTTAAAGATTTGGTCTTGACTAATCACGGATTCTCAAAGGTTTCAGAGTATTAAGTAATGTTTCGCCAACAGTATCCCTTCTACTTGTGCCTTTTTCGTTAATAAGCTAGAGAGCTATCTAGTTATGGATGCAATTTGGTATAACTTCTTTTGGACTAGCTCTCTCGACCATTTGGTCGCATCTGTACTATAGGATTTTCTACAGCATCTCGGTATTGTTGGACACTGTCACTGTAAGCAATCGGCAGCACACTCTCAACGTTTTCATGGGGACGAGGAATAATTACCCAGGATTCAAGAGTAGCACCATAGGACTTTTCCACTGCCGCAATCCCAGCATCCATAGCTGCTTTAACTTCAGAGACATCGCCCCTAATATTAACCGTAAAGCGAGCACTCCCAACCCTAATATAGCCGACTAAGGTAACCCGGCCAGCTTTAACCATTGCATCAGCCGCTGCTAGTACGCCTGGAAAGCCCTTTGTTTCAAGGGAACCCACTGCCTGTAGTGCCATTGCAATCTCCTGAATTTTGTTGAATTATCTGAAACCAAACACTAATTGTACGAATTTTCGCTGCCCCCTTTGAGGCAAATGCCGATAATTTTCAACTTATGAGATGTTTTCTCTGGTTTTCCTTACTTTGCCTCCATCCAATTTTTCCCTGCATGGACATCAACTACTAGCGGTACCCTTAACTCGAGAGCTGATTCCATCGTCTCTTGAATTTCCAGTTGCAACTTTTCCCACTCGTCTGGGGGAACTTCTAAGACTAATTCATCATGAACTTGCAATAGTAGATGCGTTTGATACTGTTGCAACAATGAGTGCAATTTTACCATTGCAATCTTAATAATATCAGCACTTGAACCTTGAATTGGAAAATTAGCCGCTGCTCTGAGCATACCAGCATCGTAGGCACTTAACCCTTTTAATTTATCGAGGTTAATATCCTCAGGGTTGCTACCTCGCAGGCGTCGAAGAGTCTCGCTACTAAAGTTGAAATAGCGGCGGCGCCCCCAAATAGTTTCAACATAACCTTGGGCAATTGCCTCCCGTTTCACTTGCTCCAGATAAGCAAAAATCTTGGGATAGCGCTGGTTCAAGCGTTCAATGAACACTTTCCCTTCAGAGGGTTTCACCTTCGCTTCCCGTGCAAATCGTTGCGCTCCCATGCCGTAAATCACACCGAAGTTAATCACTTTACCCAAACGCCGTTCTTCGGAGGTAATATTTTCCTTCTCAAACAACATTTGGGCAGTAAGTGTGTGTACATCTGTCTGAATCTGGTAAGCCTTAACCAAAGCTGGTTCTTGAGAAAGGTGTGCTAGAATACGCAACTCAATTTGGGAATAGTCAGCTGCTACCAATAACCAACCAGGTTCTGGGATAAAAGCTTGGCGAATCTGGCGACTAAAGGCAGTACGGATAGGAATATTCTGCAAATTCGGATCAGAAGAAGAAAGACGCCCTGTGCTGGTAACCGACTGGTTAAAATCGCTGTGTACGCGCCCAGTATCTGAGCGCACCAGTTTCGGGAGAGCATCGACATAAGTAGATTTAAGCTTAGAGAGGGTGCGGTGTTCTAAAATGACATCAATAAGTGGATGTTCACCTTGCAGCTTTTCCAAGGTCTGATGATCAGTAGAATAACCTGTCTTAGTTTTACGAGACTTCCTACGGTCTAATCCCAGTTTCTCAAACAGTAACTTACTCAACTGTTTAGGAGAACCTAAGTTAAATTCTTCCCCAGCATGCTGATAAGCTTGCGTCTCAATTGTCTCTAAATCCTGTTCCAGCTGTTGCGAGAATTGCTCAAGGTAAGCTTGGTTAATGCGGATTCCCTGATATTCCATCTGAGCTAATACTGGTTCGAGGGGTTGTTCTACGTCTAGTAATAGCTTGTGTAGGGCAGGGAAGGTTTCTAGTTGGGTCCGAAGTTTGGGAAACAGATGAAAGGTTGCATAGGCATCCATACCACAGTAATCTGCCACTTTTTCGATTTTGAGATCAGCAATGGTTTTGCCCTTGCTAATCCCTAAAGATTCATAACTTTGTGGCTCAATACCCTGCAAGTAGCGCAGGGCTAGACTATTGAGGTTGTGGCTATGCTCCCAATTGAGTAAATAACTTGCCAGCATAGTATCAAATACCACCCCAGCCAGTTTGATTCCTTGACAGAGCAGCACCAGACGGTCAAATTTAGCATTTTGCAATACCTTTGGATAGATTGCACTCTCTAGAATGGGGCGCAAAGCTTCCAGAACAGTTTCTTGGTCTAAATTGCTGCCATCTGTATGAGCTATGGGAATATAAGCAACTTCTACATTATCCTTTAGTTCCTCACTGGCTTGAGGAAGTGTCAGGGGCTGTTGCCAACAGCAGCCAATGCCCACTAGTTGGGCATCCCTTGGTGTCAAAGAAGTTGTTTCCGTATCCCAAGCAACGGGTAATGCAGAGTCTGTACACTTTTCTAGCTGCTTGACTAGCTGATTTAGTTTAGCTGGTGTATCAATAATTTGAGCTTGAAAGGGAGGTTTTGTAGAGGCTTGCTGTTGGAATGCTTCTGTTTCTGAAGCATTCCAAAAAGAAAGAGTTTCATCAATTTCATCAAATATATCTGAAGAGTGAACCTCGACTTGCTCCTCTGTCTCAACTCTACCGCCAAATATGTGCTGGAGTTGCTCAATTTTGTCCAAAAAAGACTGAAACTCCAACTTTTGTAGGAGCGGTTTGAGAACTTCCGTATCAAAGCCCTGAAGCTTACTGGTTTCTAAATCAAGGTTAACAGGGGCATCAAAGGCCAACTGAGCCAAATAGCGAGAGTGGTAGGCATCTTGTTTCCCAACTTCGAGTTTTTTCTTAACAGCGCCTTTAATTTGCTCTAAGGAGGCGTAAATATCCTCAAGGGAGCCGTAATCATTGAGCAACTTGACAGCTGTTTTGTCTCCAATTCCCTTGACACCAGGGATATTGTCTGATTTATCGCCGCAGAGAGCTTTGTAATCGACAACCTGGTTAGGTGCAATGCCGAGTTTATTTTTAACCTCTTGGGAGCTAAATTCGGTGGCACTACCAGCACTACCCCTCTTAAAAGAGGCACCACTCAGATACAAAACTGTGATTTTCTTTTGAGGATCAATCAGTTGAAACAAGTCGCGATCGCCCGTTAAGATTTTAACTCGATAGCCTTGCTGGCTGGCGCCAACAGCTAAAGTTGCCAAAATATCATCTGCCTCATAGCCAGCAGAGGTAACCACAGGCACTCTCAACGCCGCCAGCAGCTGTTGGAGATTTTCTAGATCCGGAATAAAATCTTCTGGTGTCTCCTGTCGATTAGCTTTATATGTATCATCGGCTTGATGGCGAAAGGTAGGCTCTTTAGTATCAAAGGCAACTACTATCGACTGGGGTTGCTCTGAACCGATTACTTCTAAGAGGGACTTGAGAAAGCCAAAACAAGCGCTAGTAGGAATTCCTGTGGTTGTTCGTAGTCCTCCCTCCCGACTGTTGATAAAGGCATAATAAGAGCGAAATGCCAGAGAGTGACCATCAACCAGGATTAGTGACATCTGAGAGTTCATAGTTGATTGTTGATTGTTGATTGGGAAAGTATTTCACAATTGCCGAATGCTAACCCCATGAGCTATGAGCTATGAACCATGAACCCCTTCCCAAATCAATATTGTTCATTTTGAGCAGTTCGAGCAGTAACAATCTGATACAAATGCCTAAGTCTCTAGTAGTCTGCCCAAACAATAATGCTTGGTGGATAATGACTCTTGAGACTCCCGAAAGTGCTAACCGGGCAAAGTTTACTTTCAACAGTACCAGGGGTGGAAACTTTCGAGAGCTATTTTTCCTCAAGATTACTTAAGGGTAGAACCAGTAGGGATTGTGGTCGATTTGTCAATCAGTTGTTACGATTTGCAATATATAATAGTTATAACTGACATGGTTCGCTGATACTGTGCCCTTACCAAACAGGGGCTTCCGTAACTAAATACTACCTTTCGTTTATCTAGGAGTTAGGTATGTCTCATTCCATCGAACTGTCTCTCGAACAAAAATTCAATATTCGCTCCTTTGAAACTCAGGTTCAGCAAATGAGCCGTGAGCAAGCCCAGGATTGCCTAGTCAAGCTCTATGAGCAAATGGTGGTCCGTGAAACCATGTATAAGGAGTTTCTAAAGCACGAATGGGGAATAGGGTCAAATCCTCGTTTTGAGTCTTAGTAGCCCGATCGTTTACTGGGCGACCTCTGTCTCTTGCTCTTCTCCAGCGCAGGAAAGGAGCTGGGGGTGATGGGGCGTCAACTCAATCTCAAGACTACCACTTTGTTAGTAGACTAGATTATAGTGTTTCTCAAATTGATCAGGTAAAAAGCTCTGGGTTTTAGGAAATGGGGAACAGATAAGAAGATTAAATGTGTCTGATGTAAACGAGAATTGCTATTTAAGTTTTATAAAGGTGAAAACCAACCTTAAACATGCTGTGGAATTAAAATCTAAGCTTTTGAGGCACTCCCTGCTCCGCCTCACCATAACCGTGCTATAGTTTAAGTGATAGAACTAAAAGCATATGTTTAAGCGTTGCCTAATCTGCACCGATTTTTCAGACGGTTTGCATCGGCTTGTAGAGTTTGTTCCCAGTTTGGCTACGAGCGGTATTAAACAGATTATTTTTTTGCATGTAGTTCCTCTTTGGGAAGAAGGGGAAATACCTCGCATAGATGAAGAGGCAATAGCAGCAGCTCGTAAACGCTTGGAAGCGGGTTTTGGAGACGTGCCTAAAGATGTAGAGGTAAGCATAGAAGTGGCTTCGGGACCTCCAGTCGATGTGATCTCAAAAGCTGCTCACAATTGTAAGGCTGATGTAATCCTGACCGGTACCTCTACTCGCAACTTGTTGAAAGAGACGCTCTTTGGTAGCACAACCACAGCCTTGGCAAAAGCTTGTGTGAAACCACTATTGATCCTACGACCAGAACTAGTTTCCACTTACACTCGTGAAGAACTGAGCCTACGTTGCCAGCATCTGTGGCGGTATTTGCTAATTCCCTACGACGGGAGTGACTCCTCCAACTATCTTCTGCAAAAAGTCAAGGAGTATGCTGAGCTTAAACCGGATAAATCACTGCTACAATGCATGCTGGTGTGGGTAGTTGAAGAAGGGGGTCGTAGAGAAATACCCAAGGATTACCAGCTTCAAAAAGCCAAGGAAAAACTAGAACTAGTAAAAGCAGATTTGACACAACCAGGCTTGCAGGTGAATACAGAAGTGAGGCTTGGAGATCCATTTACAGAGATTTTGGACATTGCCTTAGTACATGACATAAGTGCGATCGCAGTATCTTCTAATACCCTAGGGAAAATCAAAGAATGGTCAGCGCGTAGCTTTGCTGGGGAGCTGATACGCCGTAGTTGGTTTCCAATTCTCTTCTTCCCACTACGAAAATAGCTTTGCTCAACTAAGATGTCTATTCTACCCAAATTTAACTTAAGCTCAACCTTCTAATTCCAGTTGAACAAAATACCTCAGTACAAAAAAACCATACTCTAACACTCAAAATACTAGGTATATCCATGACTGAATCGGAACCAGGCAGTATAACAAATTTAGAAGGAAATTGGCAGCTTACAGGCAGTCTAATTACAATTTCCTTTACTAAGGAGGTAGTTTCTGGTCAAATGTTTTGCAATACATACTTTGGAACTTATACAACCTCAACTACTTCTACCTGTGAAGGTGAAATAAAATTGGATTCATTAGCCTGTACGCAAGTAGGATGCCAGGAAAATTCTCAAGAGTATCAGTATTTAAAGGCATTACAATCAGCCACATCTTATCTAGTAAGCGAGACAACTTTGTCAATTGGGGAGCTGGAATTCTCAAGAGTTGCAGAATAAGGTTTAGTTAAATACCATAAATTCAAATCTGGTAGATTTTATATCGAAAGACTTAAGTGAGAACCGTTTTGAGTTTTACTAACTTCAATTCGTGTCTGAAACGCCTCTTTAAACTGAGGCATATGAGTAACTGTCAGAATACAGGAAAACTCGGAAGCGATCGCATTAATTGCCGCAATCAAGCGCTCACATCCTGCACTATCCTGTGTACCAAAGCCCTCATCCACAATCAGCATTTGTAAAGAAGTCCCTGCCCTTTGCGCCAGCAGTTTTGCCAAGGCAAGGCGAATGGAAAAATTAATCCGAAACGCCTCCCCTCCCGAATAAGTTTCATAAGGTCTAGTGCCACTGGCATCAGCTATCAGGATATCAAGAGTATCAATTAATTTAGTGGTTTTTTTAGAAGCACGACGCCCTGCTCTTTGGGTGACAATTTGAACATGCAACTGATTACCAGTAAGTCGAGCCAGAATTTGATTAGCCTCGGCTTCCAATTGTGGCAAGACATTCTCAATCATTAGCGCCTGAATGCCATTTTTACCAAATGCCTGGGCTAATTCTTGGTAAACCATAGATTGACGTTGGCAGCCTTGTAACTCTTGCTGCTGCTGAGCATATTGATTTTGCAGAGCACTCAGTTGAGTCAATCGCTGTTGCAAACGCCCCTGCTGAGATAATTGTTGATCAAGTTGCCGCCGTCGCTGCCGTATCAAATTCTCCAAAACTTGGATTTCTTTGCTAGGATCTGGCTCTTTCTCTAATTGATTGAGAATACTATCAATTTGTAAATTAACTGCTTTGAGTTCAGAGTTTCGTCCTGCTAGAGTTTGATTGAGAGACTCTAAACTTTGACAGATTTTGGGGTATTGCTGCTGTGCCGACTGGAACTCCTGATAACGCAGCTGCCAGGATTGGGCTTGACGTACAGTTGCCCGAAGTTGATTGTGTTCTGTTAAATTATAGTCGATTACTTTAAGCTTCTGTTCGAGGGCTTCAATCTGTCGCTGTAGTTGGGAATTAGTTTGTAGCGATCGCAATGAGGCTTCAAGAGCATCAAGCTGGCCTTGAATTTTTGGCTTAGAAGCGTCAATTTTCCGCTGACTGCGCTGGGCCTCTTCAAGCTTAGCACTACGGATTTCTGCCCAGCGCCAGCGGTCTACCTCACTTCTAACCAGGGCGTGGGTTTGTTCATCATAGTCAAGTTGTTGTAGTTGGCTTTCAAGTTGCTGCAATTCTTCCCGTAAATCTACAGCATAGGCATCATGATTAAGAGCTTGCTCAATTTGTTTTTTTTCTTCAGAGACTTCATAGAGTCGATCATATACATCATCTGTAGCTTCAAGCCTTGCTTCTAATTGTCCCCTCTGCTCTCGCAACTCTTCATAGGGAGCTAGTTTCTGAGCAAGCTGGGCATACTCATCCCGCAGCACCTGAAGCTCTCGCTCACAGGCTGCCAATTGCTCCCGCACCACCCAGAATTGATCTTGAACTTGCTTGTGTTCTTTAGTCGTCTTCTCAATAACATAATGACCGTGGGCTTCACCTAGAGGTTGCTCGCACAAAGGGCAAATTGCGTCTTGTGCTTGCAGCATTTTTATTTTGTGCGTTAGTTCTCCCAACTGCTGTTCATAACGGCGTTGGTTTTCTTGTAGACGCTCCTGAAAACTGCGGCGTTCAAGTCCTTTTTCCTGCACTCGCTGCTGGTAAACGCGCCTTTTCTCAAGTTCTCCAATTTCTGCATCCACAGATAGACACTGCTGCCGCAGCTGAGGGGTTGTCGCCACTTGAGCAGATAACTGATTTTCAGAAGAACACAGTTCTTCTAAGCGAGTAGCTAAACGGGTTTGAGCTAAGTCAAGTTCTCTGGTGATCGAGTTACGCCTCTGTAACAGGGGAGATATATGAAGTTGCAGACTATCGAGTTCAGAAAGGCGTCTGCGAAGCTGCTTAAGTTTATCGAGTGCTGCTGCTACTTCTCCTGAACGTGCTAGAGTTTCTTGAATTTCCTGCTCTTGTGGTCGCAATGCCTCTAGTTCAGCTTGCTTTTGTCGAATTTGAAGTCTAGTTTCATTGACTTGTTGCGTTAACTGCTGTTGCAGTTGCTGTAATTGCTGTTGGGCTTGCTGGTAAGCTTGAAATTTCGAGGCTAAAATTTCCTCTTGCTCTTGCAGCTGGATGTATTGGGAATAACCGAGACTAATTTGCTTTTCTTGAGACAAGAGTACACAAAGCTGCTGTTTTTGGGCTTCTGTGGCAGTGATTTCTTGCTGGAGACGCTGGCTCTCTTGAGCGAGGTTTTGATGTTGTTGCCTGACAAAGGTTAACTGTTGTTGTTGGTAGCGGCGCTGATGACCAAGAGCTTGCAGTTTTTGAAGTTGCTGATTGTCAGTTTCTTGCTCTTGCTGCAACTGTTTTAGTGTACTCTCAAGGGTAGCCTGATTTTGAGCTATGGTGTCCCGTTCCTCAAGCTGTTTAGCAATCATTTGCAAGCTTTGGGACTGTTGTTGAGCTTGACCCTTAAACTGTTTCGACAAGTCCTTGGCTTGCAAAGCCAACTCTTCATATTGGTCAAGTTTTAGTAAGTCTGCCAGAATTTGTTTACGCTCATTGGGACGCCGCAACATAAACTCATCGGCTCGACCTTGACGCAGGTAAGCTGAGTTAATAAATGTGTCGTAATCCAGTTTGAGATGATGCAAGATCAACTGCTGCGTTGCCTTGACTCCTTTCTCTGTTAGAGACACAAAGCCATTGGGAGTCTGGACTTGAAATTCCAGGGAGCAGCCCTGTCCACGATTGCGAACCCGAATCACGCGATGAATTGCGGTGTTGTTCTCAAATAGGAAATCCACCCGGACATCTTTGGCTCCAGCATTGATCACATCATCTTCCGAAGCAGCACGGCTTTTTCCCCACAATACCCAGGTAATTGCTTCTAGGAGGGAGGATTTACCAGCACCATTGGGACCGCAGACACAAGCAGTATGGAGGCCTCGAAAGTTCAAGGTTGCCTCACGGTAACTGAGGAAGTTTTTCAGAGTTAGTTGCAGGGGAATCATGCAGGCGGCAATGCCATTGTTCTAATTATTAACACTCCACCGTCCTGTAAAGACGGGGCTTTAAACCCATTTTTTTGGTAACTATTAGTTTAGTAAAGAAGCACTGTTGCCTAGTTTATACAGGCTGCCATAAGCTTTCCAGCCCTTAAGGCACAACATTTACAATTATTAATAATTAAATTAAATTCAATAATATACTGCTGAAAGTAATTTTAGTAGAGAAGGATGAAAATTCCTGCGCCCTGCAAATCCTCGCGAAGCGAGGCACTCCTAATTTTCATCTGTCTTCGCGGCAGGAGACTCTCGCTTGAGCGCGACGAGACGTGCGACATAAACGCCTGGGGAAACCCCAGGCGACGCGCACTCGCCGAATGCCGCGCCTCCACCGCCGTTGTACAATTAA
>JAAHGS010000100.1 GCA_010692645.1 Symploca sp. SIO2E9 | reverse complement strand
GTAGTGAAACGTGGCTGCGGCGAAGATACTTTGGGGGTTGCCCCACGGGACAATAGCTCAGTGCCAGCATAATATTTAAAGCTAAAGCCTCTTTCTGCACACTAGAAGGAGGCTTTGCCCTAGTTCGGCAGGAGCCTCCTGTCTAGACCTGATAAGGTAAGGTTAGTCTGGGAGGGGTCATGTTAAGGTATAGTTGCAGCCTGATTTATCCATATGCCGGTCACTTTCATCACGATCCAAAATATTGAAAATCAACAGAATTTAATTATTAATAGACCAAAATCTGGGCTGTCTTTACAGGGAAATCTAAAAGTACCAGGGGATAAATCAATTTCCCATCGCGCTTTGATGTTGGGTGCAATCGCCCAAGGTGAAACAACTATTCAGGGTTTGCTGATTGGAGAGGATCCCCGCAGTACAGCTAACTGCTTTCGGGCAATGGGTGCTAAAATATCTGAACTAAATTCAGAACAGGTAACTGTAAGAGGTATAGGACTGGGGCAACTGCAAGAACCAGAAGATATTTTGAATGCTGGCAACTCTGGGACTACTATGCGGCTGATGCTAGGACTTCTTGCCTCTCACCCTGGAGTGTTTTTTATAGTAACAGGTGATACTTCCTTAAGATCGCGCCCTATGTCCCGCGTGATCAAGCCTCTGCAGCAAATGGGGGCTTCTATCTGGGGACGTAGGGGCAATTCTCTGGCACCACTAGCTATTCAAGGAACTGCGCTACAACCGATTCACTATTATTCTCCCATTGCCTCAGCCCAAGTTAAATCTTGTATTTTACTGGCTGGCTTAATGGTAGAAGGAAACACTACTGTTACTGAACCAGCCCTATCCCGAGATCATAGTGAAAGGATGCTGCAAGCTTTTGGGGCAACACTCAGCATTGACCCGGAAACACATAGTGTAACTATAGAAGGCAGACCTACACTTAAAGGACAAAATGTAATAGTTCCTGGTGATATAAGTTCGGCAGCCTTTTGGTTAGTTGCTGGTGCAATTGTTCCTGATTCAGAACTGTTGATTGAAAATGTTGGTGTTAATCCCACTCGTACAGGGATTTTAGAAGCCCTAGAAATGATGGAAGCCGATATTAAGTTAGAAAATCAACGAGTGGTTGCTGGGGAGCCAGTGGCAGATTTGCGGGTACGCTACGGACAACTAAAAGGATGCACAATTGCTGGGGATTTGATTCCACGCCTGATTGATGAGATTCCGATTCTGGCAGTGGCAGCACTGTTTGCTCAAGGCAAAACAGTGATTAGGGATGCAGCGGAACTGCGAGTTAAGGAAAGCGATCGCCTTACTGCAATGGCTTCCCAACTCAACCGTATGGGAGGTAAAGTACAAGAATTATCCGATGGTTTGGAAATTACAGGTGGCACTCTTTTAAAAGGTAGTGAGGTTGAGAGTTATGGAGATCACCGGATTGCTATGAGTCTGGCAGTTGCTGCTCTCAATGCCACTGGTACTACTACTATTAGCGGGGCTCAAGCTGCTGCTATTTCCTATCCTGATTTTATTACTACCTTGCAAAGGCTCTGCGACTAGATTCTTATAGCAATGGACATGTCGGTTAGGACATCCTATTTTGATTTAAAGGGAACAGGGAACTCTTAAAAGGGAACAAGAAAGTGTCCTAACAGCTGTGGCGACTGATATAATAATGAGCCAGTAGGTTATGCCTCCAAGATATGTCGAGACAACCGAATAGAAAATAACAAGTAAACCGCACCTTTGATTACAAAGGGCTTAACTAGGTTCTGGCTTGATGTTTGCAATCGTGATACTAGTTAGAAATTACAAAACTTGCGTACTTTATCAAACTCTGGGTCTTGCCAAGAATAAGCAAAATGGCTCACTGAATTAACCTGCGGTGTCTTCCTCTGTAAAGCCTGCATTTGCACTTCTAGGGGCGGGCGATTGCGCACAGAGCGCCCCCAAGTTCCTGCCAGAGCTGGTATTACTTCCGCACCATTAGGAGCCCGAGACACAACTCGCTCGACCAAATTTTCAATGCAACTAGTTCTGCCGCAGACACCATAAGACATCGGATGCCACTCTAGGGAAGTGGGAAAATGATCCCATGGCTGTAGTCGAGAATCATAGCCGCCTCTACCAACTGTTTTGTTACCACCTGGGAAAAAGACGGCTCCGGCTTTAACCCCTTCTCTTTCAGCTGCTAAATTAGCTAGGGCGAGAAAATCCAGAACTCCTTGAGCTGCGTGAGCAACACTCAATTGCCATAGTTGCCATTTTAAGGATGCCGTTGTCTCTTCCGGCATGGGAGTACGCCCTTGCCATTGAGGTGCTCCCTCCTCTGGGTAAAGCTCATCAACAGCTACCACATCACGGTCATTAATGTAACCTTTGCGGATGTAGCGTTTAATTAGTTCTCTTCCCTTATTATTAAGAGCACGATTATACAGAGCTTCTTTGGCAGCCCGAGAGTAAATCCACAAATCTTCCACTTTGGTAACTACGGAATTGCTACCTGTACCCCGAGGATAGCGAATGTAATCAAATAAAATGCCATCCGGCTTGCGCTTGGCTACTGCCTCAACTACTCTATAGAAGTCTGTCTTTGCCTGATTATTGTAGGGGTCAATAAAAGCTTGAGAGCTGTCATGGACAAAGGATAAGCTAGTCTGCCCCCTTCCATTGCGAGCCATTACCTCTTGCCTGTCTCGCCGTTGGGCATAAGAGTAGCCAAAATTCATGCTAAACATCCAGGCATGAACTTCTAAACCGCGCTCCCTACCTTTTTGTATCGCCAAGGCTAGCAAATCTACTTTTTCAGTTCCTGGTGCTCGTAAAACCGAGGGCCAAGGCGTCTGGTTCTCTGAGGCTGGCAGCAGCACTTGACCATCATAAAAAGCCTCTACGTAAACTTGATTATAACCTCGGTTAACGATGCGATCCATAATCGCCTCGATTACTCCCGGTCGCAAATCACATGCATATAAGCGCAGCCAAACTGCTTGGTTATTGGGCCAAGTACGCTCACGGCACTTTTGTAAATAGTCTGCGTGTTGCTTAACAATAGCTTTGTAGCTTTTTTGAGAGTCTGAGTTACCTTTGACAGAACCGATACGCAAATTTTCTTTTTGCGCGATCGCTTCGTTGGTAAACTGGCAATATGCTCCTGTTTGTGCCTGAGCAGTGGTTGGCAATAACAACTGACTAACTAGGCTACTACTGGTTAAGAGCATAACCACTAAGCGGTGATAAAGACGCTGGCGATATCGCGCCCCTTTCAGAAAACCTTTACCCATTCCTAACAACACCACACCATAACCAACAACCGCTGCTTTCAGTCTTGGCTGAGGAAGCAGTGGGCAAGACCAAACTAATTTGTTCAGCTTTTATTTATCTTCAGCAATGTTGCCTACTTTCAGGACAATTGTGCGAAAATTCATCTACTAAAAGGGCGAGGTGAACTCAAATCCTCTTGTTCATTGTTCATGGTTGATGGTTCATTGCCATGAATTATGAACAATGAGCCATCAAAACTTCTATATTCTTAACTAAGCACCACGCTTAAGTGCTCGCTCTACCCCTTTAAATTCCTGCTCTAGGCGATTCTTCAATTTTTGCGGTAGGGGACGGTTAGGATAGGAGCTATAATGACCAGCTAGGGAATTGAGAGCTGTTCGCATAGTGGTGAAGGAGCTGAGGTTGGCAACTGAGCGATCGCGCCGATAGCGAGAGGCATAATCATTTATAATCTCACGGGCTTGCGTTTGAGCCACACTTTTATCTGCGGCATCCTCTGGTAATTCAATTGCTGTTCTCAAGCTCTGCAACAAGGTAAAGGTATCCTGACGATAATTTCCAGTTAAACCTGTAGTATTGTCGGAGCATCCTATCAGACCAATCACGACAACTAAGATCAGTGCAACCAGACGTGATAAATAGGGCTTCATAAACTATATCTTCACAACATAGGCAATCTTTGAATTTTAACTCAATTTGATCCCCCCAGTAAAAACCTACGATCCTTCTAGCGCTGAATGTAGAGGCACACAAGGGTACGCCTTAACAACCTAAATCCTCCACTTCCTTACCAAGGCATGTTTGTGAAGCTCCAAATCCCCAGTTTCATTGGAACTGCTGCGACTAAAAAAGCATTGGGAAGAAGTCGTCTCCTGATGCAGTTTCGCAAGCATTGAGGACTAGTAACTCAACTACTTTTGAGCAGATACTGCCGATAGGGGCAAGGAACCAATGTCTTCTATGGTTAAATCTTGACCAGTCTCTAAATTTCCCTGATTGGTGATTGTTGCCCCAGAAAGAGTTGGTCCCCACTGCACTCCTGGATTCACACTAATCGTCAGTAGAGGTGGTGCAGCAGGATTGGTTGCACTAAACTCACTGCCATCAGCAAACTTAAAACCACTAGCAGTACTACCAAAAAACGAACCCTGAATATCTAAACGAGCATTGGGTCCAAAAACAATACCATTGGGATTGAGCAAGAAAAGATTTGCCCCACCATCAACTCCCAAAGTCCCCAAAATATTAGAAAGATTTGAGCCAGTAACTCTAGTTAAAATATTGTCAATGCCACTGGGATTATTGAAATAAACCCGCTCTCCCTCATTGACATTAAATTCTGAAAAACTGTGAAACAAGGCACTAAATTTTATGCAAAATCTAGTTTTGTCATAAAATTTATTGAATAAATTAATTGTACTAATGTGTGCTAATAAGCCCCGTCTTGTTTGTCTAATAGCAGTCCTGAATCATTTTTGAATCTGAAATAGGAGAAATTAGAGAACTCTCAACCATTAACAAAAATTTACAACCCATCTAGGATTGCTATAGACTATAGATTGTGGCCATGGTCTAAGCAAAATTTGGATGATAGACCACTAACTTCCATAAATCAGATAGTAATTTATTCTACTTCAAAGTATTTAAATGTAGCAAAACTGAGAATTACTGACAATAAAAAAAATGACTTTAAGGCTGAGGGGGCTACAATTCGCCTGTAAGTCATGTGAAGTAAAGGTTTCAACGTAATGTTAAGATAGGTTATTGCCTAGCTTTAAAGAGCCTCTGACAAGCTCAGAGGCTCTTTATTGAAACTATAGCAGTGCGCTCTGGTCTACTTACAGTACAAATGTTCTAAGCATTTGCTCATCAAGGCTCGATTTGTGATTTGTAAACACACCAGCGCGCAGCGCTATATCTCCATCTCCTTATGGAGAACTCAATAACCAGCCTCCTCTTCATATTCTGGGGCTTTAGTCTTTTCTGGAATATTGAGTCTTTCTGGAGCCTTAGTTTTCTCTGGAATATTAACTCGTGGTGCTTGGTAAGGCTCAGGCTCTAGTTCATCATCCCAGGCATCACCCTCAACCTCGTAATCATTGTAATCGTCTGCATAATCTTTAGTATAAGGCTCCGGCTGCGCTCTACGAGCTGGTTGTTCATATCTCACTGGTCTACTAGGCGCATCAACCCATTCATCACCCCAGTTGTCCTCCTCTTGCTCATAGTAAGCTGGTTCAGCAGCTTTTCGGCGTCGAGGTTCAGGAGCAGGTTCGCGCCAATCTTCCTCCCAGGATTCTTCCACAGGTATAGCTTCTGGGACTCTTTGGGAAATTGGGGTGTTGACGGGAATTCCTGTTCCCAGCATGTTCTCAGGTCTAGCAGCTGGGGTATAATACCCTTCCTCCTCTTCACGCTCCCAAGGTGGCCTGCCAATGCCCAGGCGCTCCAAAACACCAACTGTCAATTGTACGAGTCGGTCTTGGGCTGATTCAAACACAATCAAGCGGTTGGGACCACTGCTGACAATTTCCTCAACTGGTAGTTCATAGGTACTGACAACTTGATCAGGAATTTGCGGCAGTCCCACAGAAGCAATGATTAGGGAGGCAACTTGACCATCTTCCATATTAAACCTGAAGCCTCGCACTCTACCGAGCAGTTCACCCACTTCTGTGATTACTTCCGAGTTGATCAGGTTGCTATAGGCATCAATGTCTATATCTTCAATAACATCCTCATCCTCCACTAGGATGACATCGCCAACTTGTTGAATGCTGCTCAGGAGCATGTATTTCGGCATCCCAGCAACCGCGAGCAGGTTGTCTCGCAGGCCCAGCGCTACAACTTCACGTCGATCAATATCAACCAAGATTTCCTTAACTACTCCGAGGCGCTTACCATTGTTACGAGTAATCACCTGAGTATTTATAACATCGGAGCGTTGACTAATTCTATCTACCATTATGTCTTGCAATCCTGAGCTTTACTGCTGCTGGAATATAAATAACATTCAACTCTAATTAATTCGATAATAATCTACTGAACCGCCTTTTTGGGCGGCAATTTCAATCCCAAAACCTGAGTGTAAGCTCCCCTAGCTTGAGTAACACCAATGGTTCGCTCTGAAGACTCAATCATTGGTCTACGCAGACTGACGACAATAAACTGAGCCAGATTAGCCTGCTGTTTGATCATTTTAGCTAATCGCTCGACATTTGCCCCATCTAAGAACATGTCAACTTCATCGAAGGCATAAAATGGCGAGGGACGATAGCGCTGGAGGGCAAAGATAAAGCTGAGGGCAGTGAGGGATTTTTCCCCCCCTGACATCGACGCCAGTCGCTGTACTGGTTTACCCTTGGGGTGAGCCACGAGGTTAAGCCCACCAGCAAAAGGATCTTCTGGGTGATCCAGTTGCAAGCAACCATCGCCATCGGAGAGTTCCGCAAAAATAGATTGGAAATTGTCATTGATCGCATCAAAAGCTTCTTTGAAAGCCTGAAACCTGAGGGTAGTAAACTTCTCCACTCTCAGGAGTAATTCGGTGCGCTCTGCTTCTAGAGTTGAGAGCTTCTCAGAAAGTTCCTGGAGGCGAGTTTGGGTACGTTCATATTCCTCTAAAGCTAGCATGTTAACTGGTTCCATTGCCTGGAGGCGTTTGTGACCATGCTTAATTTGCTTTTGCAACTGCTCTAATTGCGCGGCAAATGAGTCGTTGGTAGTAGGCACTTTAGTGCCCTCAGATTCAGTCAGTTCAGATTTTACGAGCATGGGTACTTCTGGCAAAGGATCGGGCAACTCTGCCTGTTGAACTTGCAACTGAGTTTGCAAGGCAATAAATTCTTCCTGTCGCAACCCTTGAGTTTCTTCAAGTTTTTGCAATTGCCAAGACTGCTGTTGATGCTGCTCTTGTAGTTGACGCAGCTTGGTCTCAGCAAGATCACGCTCCTGTTTAACTTCCCCCAATTTCTGCTCTAGTTCAGTTAATGATGCCTGCGTTTTGGTAATTTCCTCAGCCACTACTAACAGCTGACGACTATTAGCTGATTGTTGTTCCTGTAAAGACTGCTGTTGGGTTTGATATTCTGCTATCTGCCGATAACCTACGCTAATTTTCTCACCTAGGCGTTGTTGCTGATTTTCCAAACCAAGGAGTTGTTTCTCAACGGTTTGTAGTGCTTGCTCACACTCGTGCAATTTAACTTCATTAGCTTTGATAACCCTTTGAATTTGTTGCCATTCGCTAGGGGTTTGAGACTGCTCTAGTTGTGCTAGTTGCTGTCGCAATTGAGCAAGCTGGGCTTCCCCTGTAGGCAATTCTTCATCTAGAATTTGTAACCTTTCACTAGCGATATTTAATTCCTTGATATTTTTCAACAGTAGCGTATTAGTTTGTTCCTGATTGGCTCTGATATTTTCAATCTCTTTGTGCAACTGTTCCAAACGCAACTGTGCTTCTTTAGCATCAGTTTTTGCCTCAGTTAATTCCTGAGTTAGCTGTTTTGCCGATGCTGATTCTTGAGTGATCAACTCGCCACAGCGCTCCAAAATCTGCTCAATTTCCTGGAGGCGGTTGCTTAAAAGCTTCATTTCAGTTGATTCGGTGGCGTCGCTAGTGCCAAAATGCAGTCCAGAGCGCTGGATACGACTACCACCAGTCATGGCACCACTGCTTTCAAGGATTTCCCCTTCTAAGGTGACAATGCGGCATTGACCTAGATATAAACGGGCGTTATCGAGGGTGGCAAAGACTGCGGTAGAGCCAAAAACGTAGGCAAAAACTTTCTCGTAGCCAGGCTCATACTCAATCAAGTTAACTGCGTAGTCAATGAAGCCTTGGGCATAGCGCAGGGCAGTAGTCTCAGACAATCGCGATGCTCTAATCTTGTTAAGAGGTAAAAATGTGGCTCTACCGGCACGTTTTTGCTTGAGTAATTCAATCCCGGCAGCCGCCACACGATCATTTTCAACTACTAAGTTTCCTAAACGCACACCAGCGGCAATCTCCAAAGCTAGCTGGTAACGGGGTTCAACTTTACCTAGTTGGGCAACTAGCCCACAAACTCCTTCTATTCCTGCTTCTAGAATAACTTTAGTGGCGTAGGTACCAAGGCTCTCTTGCTGTGCTTGAGCTTGAGCTTCAAGTTTATCCAATTGACGCTGCTTTTCTCGCTGTTCGGACAGTAGTCGCTTCTGGGTTTGCTGATTAGTTTGTAACTCTTGTTCTGTTACTGCTAGGGATTGGGCAAGGGTTTTAATTTGTTGGGACAATGCTGATAGTTGCGCTTCTAATTCCCCGGTTTGAGTTTGCTTGGCGGTATTTTCTGGCTCTAATTTCTCCAAGAGCTGAGTTTGTTCTTCAATTACTCGAGTTAGTTGACTCTGGCGCTCTTGTAACTGGGCTTGCTCTGTGCGTTGAGGATTAATCTTTTTCAGTAAAGTTTCAATTTGCTTGGTCAGAGCAGTTTGCTGCTGTACCCAGGCTTCGGAGGCTGAAGCAATGGCACTAGCTTCTTGCCGACTTTGCTCAAGGGCAGCTTGGGCTTGCTCTCTAGCAGTGCGATTAGAGGCTAGTTTTTGTGTTTCTACATGGTGTTTTTCTTCAATCAGCTGTTTGAGAGTTTGCTCTTGTGTTTGAATTTCCTCGTGTGTTCTTTTGAGATTGGCTTCGGCTTGTTGCAGGTTCTGTTCTAGTTCTTGTTGGCGATTTTGTAGTTGGTGCTGTTGGGCTTTTTGGGTAGCTAGAGTTGAAGCGACAGCTAGTTGTTCTTCTTCTCCTAAGGCTTTGACGCGCAGGTTGAGTTGATCTAGTTCTGTAGTGGCTTGCTGGATTTGGGTGCTAAGCTGATTAAGTTGCTCCTTTAGCTGCTTGGCTTGAGTTTCACCGGCTTCGATTTCTTGTCTTAGCTTAGATTGCTGCTGTTGAAGCAAGCGCCATTTGAGTATCGTTTCCCACTGTTGCTTTTCTTGAATTTCGGCTCTGAGTTTTTGGTATTTTTCAGCTTGAGAACGGTCAGCAGCGAGGCGATCGCGCTGAATAATTAGTTCTTGTTCTAGAATATGACAGCGCTCCTCCCGATCCTTGACTTGAGCTAGGGTTTCTTTAGTCTGGGTAATTTTACGGTCAAAGGCAGCAACACCAGCTAGCTCATCAATAATCTCCCGACGCTCTCGCGGTTTCATGGTAATGATGCCAGTGACATCCCCCTGCAGCACTACATTGTATCCCTCTGGATAAACTCGCAGCTTGTTAAGCTGTTCGTGCAGTTCCGTTTGGGTACAAGCTTCGCCGTTAATGTAATAAGTCGAGGTATAACTTCCTTGTTTAGTAACCCTCAGACGTCTAGTAACGCTCCATTCTGCCGATTCTAGATTTTGCTGTGTCTGCTCCCCCTGCTGTGTCTGCTTCCCATCGCCACCCAAATCTGACAAATCAAAACTGACAGTAACACGGGCTTCAACAGTACCCCGACGCTCTTTATTGTTATGATTGACCAAATCGGGAAGGCGTTCTGCTCGCATTCCCTTAGAACTAGCAATACCAAGGCAGAAAAGTAAGGCATCGAGGATATTGGACTTACCTGAGCCGTTGGGACCAGAAATAACCGTAAACCCTGGCAGCAGGGGAACCTGAGTAGTACCGCCAAAGGATTTGAAGTTGGTGAGTTCCACGCGCTTGATATGAACCATAGGCACTAATCAGTTTGGCTGGAGCAATAGATACAGGCGTATTAGTTCCACAATTGCGATCAGGTTAGCACGGGCAACAGTTTAGATAAAGGATACATAGAGGTAATGATGTTAATTATTCATTGCCATGAACCATTTAATATACAAGTTATAGCGCTGCGCGCTGGGAACTCTTAACAGGGAACAGGGAATGGAAAAACTTATCAAACAAAGGTTTTAGCAATTGTTCTTTACCTGAATTTGTAAACATACCAGCGCGCACTGCTATAAATGCGTAATAGCTTAGGACTCGAAACCACACTTAATCACAAGGAAATTTTATACAAAATTTTGTACCGCAACTGCAATTGTATTCAATTGTTCCGTCTAGTTGTTGAACCAAAGCGTTGACCAGCTGAAATCCCAAAGGTTGAGTAGTTTGCAATTCCCAATTTTCAGGGAAGCCTATGCCATTATCTCCAACTATCAAGGTAATATTCTTATTTTCGTCTACAGTCAATGAAATTTTAATTGTCCCCTGTGTAATTTCATTAAAAGCGTGCTTGATAGCATTAGTAACTAACTCATTGATGATCAAACCACAGGGTATTGCCGCATCAATGTTCAAAGTCACATCATCAAGTTCTAATCCCAGAGATATTTTATCTGGAACTATGTTATAGGCTTGGAAGAGATTATCTGTCAAATTACGAATATAAACAGCTAAATTGATTTGAGATAAATTTAGCTGTTTATACAACTGTTGGTGAACGATAGCCATGGCTTTAACACGATTCTGACAATCTCTAAAAACCTCTAGCAAAACTGGAGAATTAATGTGCATTGATTGTAAATCTAGTAAACTAGAAACTACCTGCAAGTTATTCTTAACCCGATGATGAATCTCTTGGAGTAAGACCTCTTTTTCCTGTAGCGCTTCTTGAAGTTTTATTTCAGCTAGTTTGTGTTCAGTAATATCTATATCGATACCAGTTTTTCTGATTGGATTCCCATCGTGATCATAAAAAAATTTGTATTGGCTTCTGATCCAACGAATGCTGCCGTCTGGCAAGATAATACGGAATTCAATCTTGCTGTCGCCTTTGGTTTGAAGAGAGTTTTGACTATCCTGTTCAATCAGTTGAAGATCTTCAGGGTGAACAGTTGATAGAAATTTTTGGTAACTCTTCTCATTGGAGTCAACTTTTAGGCCATAGACTTTCATAAAATTACTTGACCAAGAAGCTTTTCCAGTTTGAAGATTCCAGTCCCAGAAAACTATACTAGCAGCCTCTAGAGCCAAGCTTAGTTGTTCTTCTGAGAAATCTAATATCTTAAGTTGAGTTCTCTTGTCACTGTCTAAGTCAAAATCTAGAGGTTTCTGCTGTGGAGGGTATTTTTCTGCAGCCATACTATTTATAAGAGAATTACTTAGTTTCTTCTATAAGGCTACTGCCTCTATCGGTAAATTTGTATTCTAAAAACGCAATTTTTCATGGTAGATCACTGGGTATTCAATTTAAATAAAAGTCAATTTTACTTTTATTTAAATTGATGGTTGAATAATTAAGCTCTTAATGGACAGAAGTTATTTTTTCCATCAACAAATTGGCAATTCGAGCCGCAGCTCCTGGCTTACCCATGCGCCTCTTGCCATTCTCAGCAATCAGCTGTATTCGGTCTGGATCACGCAATAACTGCTCTAAAATACCAGCAACTTCCTGTGCCTTCTCTACTAGAATTAGGGATGGTCCAAGTAAACGACTTTGAGCTTCTGCAAAGGCAGGAGTATACTGAGGACCACCTCCAGGAATAGCGATCGCAGCTTTTCCCAATCCTACAAACTGTTCTGTTGCTGTTCCCGCCATTGCTATAGAGAAGTCTGCTTTGAGCAGGCAGAAATTATAGTCTTCCTGGGTAAGAATTAGCGTGGCATTTTTTAGGGTAAAGGCAAGACAATGTGGATCCTTGAACTCTAGATTGAAGTTGGACTTAATTGAATTTAGAGGTTGCTGACGCCAACCATATCCTACTAGAATCTCCTGCAAAGGTTCAAGACTTAACGCCGGAGCGATCGCGCCCAAAAATAATAGTGACCGCCTCTGGCGCGCCAATCGCTTTACACTAGCCCCCACAGCCCCCCGGGCATCCTTCGGCAGGGCTAATTGCCTTTGGTGCTGCCCAAGGGGCAATCGCTCAGCATAGCTCTCTAGTAAAACATCTGCTGCCAAGGCGATTAGCGACCAATTTTCATAAGCCTCTGGTGTCCGAGAACCTGGCAGGAGAGTAACAATTAGTGAGCGTTGCATTTCCTTGAGTTCAGCATTTTGCTGATAAAAAGATGGCTCCGGAGTTTCTAACTCAATCCCATCCATCATCGGATTGCCTAGATCAAAAGCCTGGATAGACCATTGCTTTAATCTCTGTGTTGTCAGCGTGTCTCTCGGAAAAACTGCTTGGCAGCGCGGATGACTCATTAGCCAGCGTTCCCAAGGCAAATAAACTGATTTAGACCAACCTTCCCAACGTGATCGATTAGGTAACGGACCGTCCTCATCCCGCAGATAGTACTCAGATTTAGCTGTACCCACGAAGACGTATGAAGCACCACTCAACCAGGCAAACAACAGTGGCACAATATCTCCCACTGCCAAAATGACGCCTCCTTTTTTAGCCCAAGCACGGACGGCTTTAAATTGAGCTATAAGCAATTGTAGTAAGCCGCCGCGCAAATCTCGCAGCAACTGGCGTCCTTCCATATAAATAAAGCCACCAGAAGGCATCTTCTGCACTGAAGCAATGATGGGGATTCCTAGTTGGCTGTAAGCGAGTCCTTCACCCACTAACGGCAAGGCTACCAGTTCTGGGGCATCTGGGTGATGCTGCAATTCCTGCAAAATTCGGACGGCAATGACATCCTCTCCATGACCATTGCTTAGGCAGAGCAGCTGCATAGTCAATTATGGTTTATTCCTTTATACAAATTTACCTTGAAAATTATAAGATTGAAGTTTAGAGGAGACTAATGGTTGACTACTCTCTATTTCCTACTTCCTACTCCCCATATTGATAAAATCAGACAACGACTTTCATCTTGACGGCAAAACGGATTCATGAAATTGTTAATTAGCAACGATGACGGAATTTTTGCACTTGGGATCCGTACCCTCGCCAATACTCTTGCCGAAGCGGGTCACGATGTTACTGTCGTTTGTCCTGATCGAGAGCGTTCAGCAACTGGTCACGGTTTAACCCTTCACGAGCCAATCCGTGCCGGACTGGTCGAGGGTATGTTTCACCCTAAAGTTGCGGCATGGTCTTGTTCTGGAACTCCTTCAGACTGTGTGAAGCTGGCGCTAGGGGCCTTAATTGAGCAACCTCCAGATTTGGTTCTGGCGGGTATTAACCACGGCCCTAATCTTGGTACTGATATCCTCTACTCAGGTACGGTTTCAGCGGCAATGGAGGGTATAATTGAGGGCATTCCCAGTATTGCCCTGAGTCTTGCTAGCTACACCTCTAAGGAGTTTCAGGTGGCGGCAGAGTTTGCCAAGACTCTAATTGATCAGCTTGGGAAGCAACCATTACCAGAGGCAACTCTGCTCAATGTTAATGTGCCGTCAGTAAAATCCTCAGAAATTCTCGGCATCAAAATTACCCGTCAAGGAATTCGCCGCTATTTCGACATCTTTGAAAAACGTGTTGATCCGCGCGGGAAAACTTATTACTGGTTAGCTGGTGAGGTGATTGAGGAAATAGACCAACCAGAACATTTTCATCTTTCTGATCAGGTAATCACAGATGTTCAGGCAATTCGCGATAAATACATTACTGTGACACCTTTACAATATAACCTTACTGATGTCAATGGGGTAATTAGTTTGCAGCAGTTGGGACTTGAGAAATTTGGTAGTCCTAAACAAGTAAGGATGAATTATAGTGATGTACAAAATACACAATAGCGCCCAGATGATTTTCTAATTTTTTGGAAAAAGATAAAGTTTCTCGAAGTGACATGCTCCCACGCTGAATCATAGATTACAGTGTGGGCTTCGCAATGACCCCAGCTATTGCTTCGGGCGTTAATTGCGCTTTAAGAACGGGATGCCCCACCGCTCTATTTCTTATATTTTTGGCTGCATTGTGGTCTCTGTCCAAACTACAACCACAGTAAGGACAGTTGTGCCAGCGTTCATGCAGTTTTTTAGGTACTCGCTTACCGCAATTGGAACAATCTTGTGTTGTTCCGGATGCCTTCACTCCTACTGTTAACAACCCAGCATTTGCGGCTTTGGTTGCCAATATCGAGAGGAAGTTTCCCCACCCAGCATCCAACACAGACTTTGCCAATCTGGTTCTAGCAAGTCCTTTGATGTTTAACTCTTCATGAGCTACTACATCATATTTAGACAGCAGTTGGTTTGCTGTCTTGAAGTGAAAATCTTTGCGCTTGTCTGCGACCTTCTTGTGCTGTGTAGCTAGTAGCTTAATAGTTCTTGCCCTGCCCTTGCTCCCTTTCTTGCTCTTAGAAACTCTATGCATGAATCCGCCTAAGTCTTTTTTGAGCCTTTCTATAGGTTTGCGGAATAGCTACCACCTCATTATTAGAGGTAGTTAAGAACTCTTTTAGCCCAACATCAATCCCAACTATTTTGTCAGGCTTGAGATCAGATTTAACATCGGGAACTGCCTTGTCTTCAAGGGACAATGTAGTGTAATAGCCGTCAGCTTTCTTTGTGATAGAAACTGTTTTGATTTTGAAGCCTTCAGGTACTGGTCGATGCAATATCACTTTAACTTTCCCCAACTTGGGGAGGTTTAGCAAATTACCATGCAGACAGTCTTGCTTAGCCTGCGGGTAGGTAAATGTTTTATATCGACTATGAGACTTAAACCTAGGTCTACGACTACGTTTACCGTTACAATCCCCCTTGAGAAACCTGTCAAATGTAGTCTTGACTCGTTTAACTACATCCTGAAGCACTTGAGAGTGAATATCCTTATACCAAGGTCTATCCTTCTTGAGTACTGGCAAGGTTTTCTTCTGAGAGTAATAGTCAGGATTGTCTCTTAACTCTGGCAGATGACAAACAAGATGACAAGCATTTATAGAGCAGCGATTTTGCTCGTGCCAGTTGAACCTATCAGCCAACAAGTAATTGTACTGAGCGCACAACATTGATAACCATCTATCAATTTCAGTGGCTTGCTGTTGGGTTGGTCGCAGTCTGTATTGGTAAGCTGTCCTCAAGTTAATCACCTCATGAATATTATTCTACAATACTATTATTTGTATCAGCAATTGTTCACTGGCAATTCATCCCACGCTGACTCTACGAGTACAGACGTGGGGCTTCTTGCCGGATGAGCTAAGCGGGAAACTCGTTTCTGATGGTTGTTGAGTAACACTGGGGCGAGCGAAATTTTGGTTGGAATTTCAATTGTCCGCGTCTGGAGCGTCTGGAGCGTCTGCTTACTCGTTCCCCCACTCTTTTTTTCGTTCACCCGTAACACTGTCTCCCTGTTTATCCAGAATATCCTTAATCACTGCTTCTTCAATCCAGGTTTTAGCAACCACAGCCAAAGGTAGTGCCAGTACTAACCCCAAGAAACCTAAGAAACGGGTAAAGAAAATCTGAGCAGTTAAAGTTGCCGCAGGCAAGAGCGATACCTGTTTGTGCATGATCATCGGGCTAAACCAGTAGCTTTCTATATTCTGGATTACAACATAGAGGATTATAATTGCGATCGCTTTCCAGGGAGCGTCGAGGAGGGCTACTGAAATGGGAAAGACGACGCTGGTAACTGGACCAATGTTAGGAATAAAATTAAATACCCCTGCCATCAAGGCATGGGCAAGTACAAATCGAATCTGTAATATCCATAAACCAACGCCACTCAAAGTGGCAACAAATAGGGAGTTAATAACAATACCTCCCATCCAGTTAAGCAGGACTATTTCACACCTGGAGAGAATCTCGTCTGCCCGTTGCCGATAAAAAGAAGGAAACAACCGCACCATTGTCCTGCGGTAGCTTGTAGGATTTGCTAATAGCATCAGGGTGAGTACAATCACCAGTAGAAGCTGTAGCAGGGTTGTCAGGGAGTTAGAAAAGAAGGCAAAAAAGTTCCCGAGCAAATTCTGAGCTAAAATTCCAATCTGCTGGGTCAAATCTGAAAGATCAGGTAATTCTATTTGTTCTTGTCTAGGAAGCCAAGCAGGTGGGTTTTTCATCAATTGCTCGACCCAATCGATGAATTGTTCAAAGCCGATGGGAACCAGTTGAATTAATTCCTGAAACTGAGCCAGAAAAGGTGGCATCACCAAACTTACAAATAATGCCCCAAACAGTAGTACTAAGCTCAGTGCCAATAACACCGCCTTGCCACGGGGAAGACCCAAGGTCTTGATCGATCGCACAAAACTGTTGAGGGCGATTGCCAGCACGACGGCGGTAAAAATCAGCAGCAATATTTGACGAAATTGCCACAGGATGATGAGAGCAATTATCAGGCAAAGTAAGGCAATCCAATCACCTAGTTTCACTGGGTAACTCCTGACGAGTTTTGGAAGGAAATTTTATCCTATTCGACTCATGCAAATATTTTAGTGGAGCTGTTGCAAGTTTACCCCCTCTATCCTATAGTTTGGCAAGTTCTCAGCAGCCAGTTTATCCTCTAAAAATAGATGGCAGCAAATTGTTGCTATCTCCCCAAACCTCCTGCCAGCAATGATACAGCAATAGTTTGAGTCTAAGTTAAGGGAGACTAATAGGGGGCAAGTGGATTATGGTGGTTGGGGTGCTTGCTGCTAACTCAGCAATCAAATAACTTCAATTCGTAGTCTATCAACTCTAAAATTATCTAAAATTAAAACAGATGCGATTAATCTTTCTTGGTCCCCCTGGAGCCGGTAAAGGCACCCAAGCAGCAACTTTAGCTGAACTTCGTCAAATTCCACATATTTCTACAGGTGATATTCTGCGTAAAGCGATCGCAAATCAAACACCCCTAGGTTTACAAGCCAAATCTCACGTAGATGCTGGGGAACTTGTACCAGATACCTTAGTTATTGCTCTAATGAAAGAGCGTCTTGAACAGCCAGATACTAAAAACGGCTGGATACTAGATGGATTTCCCCGCAATTTATCCCAAGCTGATACTCTAGATCAATTGCTCCAAAGCATGAGGCAAACCTATGACTGTGTAGTTAACTTTGAAGTTCCCACGGAAGTTTTAGTGGAAAGGATGTTAGGAAGGGGACGCAAGGATGATAATGAAGCCACTATTCGTAGGCGTCTAGAGGTTTATCAAGAGGAAACGGCTCCTTTAATTAATTTTTACCAAAGCCGCCAATGTCTAAAGGTGATTGATGGTAACTGCCCTGTTGACACTGTTACCCAAGCTTTACAAGAATCACTATAGCCTCAAGTGATCCTGCATGAGTTAATTCCAAGAACAATGAACAATGAACCATTAAAACCCCATCAGCACCACTGAGGAACGTGCTTCCAGCCTATAGCTATATCCAGTAATCGGTGGTGCTGTTTCCAGATTGCAGAAATCAGAAGGCGAGGGTAAGGCAGTATCGACGATTCGGTGCCAAGATTCCCTTGTTGATAGGGGCGGGAGTTCAAATATAAGAGATTCCCAATAGGCATTGAGCATAACATGTAGGTGTTCGCCACTGGCTGGGTGGCGTAATGTAAAAGCAAGGCTGTGGGAATGATATCCCCAGTCTGGCTGCCCTAAACGAACTCCATGCCAAATAATATGCGGTTCCCTAGTTTCTTCTTTACCAGCTAGAATTTGTTCCTGTCGAAAGATTTCCCTTGCCTGGATAAAGTGAATTAAACCCCTGACGAAGCGTAGTAAGTCTGCATGTTTTTCAATTCCACTCCAGTCAAACCAGCTGAGTTGATTGTTCTGGCAGTAAGAATTATTATTACCTAGTTGCGATCGCCTAATTTCATCACCCATCAGCAGCATTGGTGTTCCCTGGGCAACTAGCAAGACGGTAAAAAAGTTCTTAATCTGCTGTAGACGTAATGCCTCTATTTGTGGATTGTTTGTTGCTCCTTCCTCACCGCAGTTCCAGCTGAAATTATCATTGCTGCCATCACGGTTGTCTTCACCATTGGCTTGATTGTGTTTGCAGTTATAAGCTACTAAATCATTAAGGGTGAAGCCATCATGACAGGTGACAAAGTGAATACTGCGGTTGGGTTCTCGATCCGGTTGCGGATAGATATCAGGGCTGCCCATGATTCTACATGCTAACTTGGTGACAGTATCAACATCGCCCTTGACGAAACGGCGCACATCATCACGGAAAGGACCGTTCCATTCTGCAAAGCGATCGCCAATAAAGGAACCAACCTGGTATAGTCCGGCAGCATCCCAAGCTTCAGCAATAATTTTGGTTCCTGCTAAAATTGGGTCTGACTCAATTAACCAGAGAATCGGAGGGTCTTCTAGGGGATGACCAGTTTTACTACGGGATAAGATAGATGCTAAGTCAAAGCGAAAGCCGTCTACATGCATCTCAGACACCCAGTAGCGTAAGCAGTCAATAATCAGACGGCCTACAATTTCGTGATTGGCTTTGACTGTATTGCCGCAGCCACTATAGTTGCTGTAGAAAGCTTGGTTTTCCTCAAGAATATAATAAGCCTGATTTTCCAAACCTTTAAAGGAGAAAGTCGGACCATTCTCGTTGCCTTCGGCAGTATGGTTAAAGACGACATCCAGAATAACTTCAATCCCCTCTCGGTGAAGTGCCTTAACCATATCGCGAAATTCATCAACTGGACCAAGAGGATCACGACGGGAGCTATAGCCGTTGTGGGGAGCAAAGAAGGCAACGGTGCTATAACCCCAATAGTTTACATAGTCTGGTTGTACGTCCTTTTCGTCAAATTGGTGTACGGGCAGTAACTCTACCGCAGTTATACCCAATTCCTTGAGGTAAGGAATTTTTTCCACTATTCCAGCATAGGTGCCGCGCAATTCTGGAGAGACACCAGAGTTGGGATTGCGGGTGAAGCCGCCGACATGCATTTCGTAGATTACGGTGACGGAATAGGGAATGCAAGGGTGAGCATCTTCTTCCCAGTCATAGCTACTAGGGTCTACAACAACGCCCTTGAGTGCTTGAGTACAATTATCGCCTGGACAGGTAGCAGCTTGGCGACTATAGTTTTCTGAGTTGACAACGGCTCGTGCATAGGGGTCAAGCAGCAGTTTAGTACCGTCAAAACGATAACCTTGTTCTGGGTCAAACGGTCCATAAACCCGATAGCCATAAATCTGCCCTGCACCGATGCCTGGGACAAAAACGTGCCAATAGTAGAAGGTTTTATTGTGTTTAGGGTCAAGGGGAATGATGAGGGCTGCTTGACAATCGTCAGGGCGATCAAATAGCAGCAACTCCATTGCCGTGGCGTTTTTGGAGAAGATACAGAAATTTACTCCCCCTGGTAATACGGTAGCGCCTGGTGGGAAACTCTGACCTGGTAAAACACCGGGATTCATTGACAACCTCACGGGAGTATCGAAACCATCATCTTAGCCCAATGTTAATTTTTTTATTACTGATTACTGATTACTGATTACTTATTACTTAGTTAAGCTTTCAACAAATAGGTGCGCCGTTGCTCGCAAATAACTTCTAGTCGGTTCAGAGCATCTTCAGTATACCTTTGAGCCTCTCGCAGAATCAGTGACCAGACAGCATCCAGAACATCCAGATTTGGACAGAAACTAACCAAAGTACTACAAGCAGCAATCCACTGCTCTAACTTACGATAACTTACGAAATACCCCCCCAGTCCTTGGATATGAACCCAGAGGACATTGTGCCATTTTTCCCAGTTGAGGATACGCTGAGGGTCAATTCTGAGCAATTTAGCAATTTGCCGGAGAGTGATAACAAAGGTTTTGGGGTTGATGCGGTGGCGTAGGGGTTGCATGGCTATTTCCTGATTTAAAATAAATTGCTAATTGGCGATAAGCACAGACAGCACGGTTCTGCTTACCGCCTGTGTGCATTAGTTGATCAGAATACTAGAACTTATGCATTTGCCCCCTAAATCCCCCAAAATTGGGGGACTTAAACTCTTTTTCCCCCCAGAGTTGGGGGGGGCATGGGGCCCCCTCTGGGGATGGGGGGAGTAGGGGGGCGAAATCGACTCAACTGCGTAAGTCCTGAAGACTACGGCGCAGAATACTCATAACCTCGCCAGGATTATTGGTAGGTTGTGGCTTAGTCCATTCGCTGACCAAAAAAATGGGTCTGGTGCCTCCCCCTTCTAGGGGGACTTTCAGCAATCAGCGCTTTTGATAAAGGAGCTGGACGAATATTCAAAGCTGAAGTAAAATAAGGCCAAGGAGGCAAACAAGTGTTTAATTTAACTTACGAATTTAAACTTAAACCAACAGCAAACCAAGTCGTTCTATTTGAAGAATGGCTGGAACGGTGCCGGAAAGTCTACAACTACGCTTTAGCCGAAAGAAAAGACTGGTTTAAGTCGAGATCGTGTCAAATAAATGCTTGTTCTCTTAAGTCAGAATACATCATTCCAGCTGATGCCAAACGCCCGAATTATGCCAGTCAGTGCCGAGGGCTTACTACTGCTAGAGCTTTAATCCCCCAACTAAAAGCAGTTCAAGTTCATGTGCTTCAGCAAACAATTAAAAGACTAGAAAAGGCGTTTGTAAGCATGTGGGAGAACTCCCACGGGTTCCCTCGCTTTAAGAAGTATGGTTCAATGCGGTCGTTTGTCTTTCCTCAATTGGGAGTGAAGCCCTTAGAAAAGGGATTAATCAAGCTTCCAAAAATAGGAAAGGTTAAGTTCCGGCAATCAAGAGACATTCCCGAAGGGGGAGAAGTCAAGCAGGCGCGAGTAGTGCGCAAGGCTTCTGGCTGGTATGTGATGCTAACGATTCAGTGGAAAGTGGACATCCCCCAAGTGCTTCCCCATGGGGAACCGCTGGGGATAGATATGGGGATTTTAAGTTTTGTAGCGACTTCAACTGGCAAATTGTTCCCCAATCCGCGACCTTTCAAAAGCCTCGAACGCAAGCTTAAATTGCTGCAAAAGAGAGTTAGTAGGAAGCGCCGAGGGAGCAGGAACCAAAAGAAAGCGCAATACAAAGTAAGTAAGCTGTATGAGCGAATTGGAAACATCCGCAAAAACTACCATTGGGAATTAGCTCATAACCTTTGTGAGCAGGCAGGAATGATATTTGCAGAAGACTTAAACCTCAAAGGACTAGCTAAAGGTATGTTATCAAAACATTGCTTAGATGCAGGTTGGGGTCAGTTTCTACAAGTACTCTCCCAGTGCTGTTTAAAGCGTGGTGTATTTTTTCAAAAGGTAGACGCCAAAAAGACTTCTCAAATCTGCCCCAATTGTTTAACAGAAACGGGAAAGAAAACTTTAGCTGAGCGTGTCCACTCATGCAGCAATTGCGGCTATACCACAGATAGGGACGTGGCAGCCGCTCAAGTAGTCGCAATACGCGGACTTGCAGCCGTAGGACATACGGTCAAGATGCTTTCGGAGGGTAAATTCATTGGAATCCCCGAGATGAAAGAATCCCCCTCCTTCTAGGTGGGGGAGTGTCAATTGGGCATAGCCGAGACGATATAAGGTGTGAATAGTGTTGTTAACGCCTTTGGGTGTACTGATTACCAGGATTTTGACTGGGGTTCGATTGCGCTCTGATGGGGTGTTGGCTGCACTAGGATTTTCAGAGTCAGTAGTAGAGTCGAGAATTAAGTCTTGAGTCATTGTGATTTTCCTTACTTTTACTAGAAAATAGTGTTTAGCTAATGTTCCATATAAAGAACAAAAATATTGTATCTTAAGTTCTCCATATAAGGAACATTTACTCAGTTATTAGCCTCTGACAAAATCGGAGGCATGGCAAAAGCAGGCAAAGCACTAAAACAGGTACTGGAAACCCATGGCATTAGCCAAAACCGATTAGCAGTAGTTATGGGGGTGGGGCGCTCTAATGTTCACCGCTGGGTTTATGAAATTGCAGATCCAGTGGGCGATGCAATTCTCGCAATTAGAAATGGACTTCAGAAGATTGATTCAACTGCAGCCCAAGAGTTCATAAGGCTATATCTGGATGAGTCAGAGGAGAATAACGAGCAATCTTAAATCATTACAACTTAGTTGACAAAGTTCAACATAATTATTTTGATCTATGCGTCGAACTTTGTCAACATTTACTCGTTTATTAGCCTTTGACACAATCAAAGGCATGGGAAAAGCGAGTCAAGTGCTAAAACGGGTGTTAGCAACCTACGGAATCAGCCAAAATAAATTAGCGGTAGCGATGGGAATTGGACGTTCTAGTATCAATCGCTGGGTGAATGAAAATAGAGACCCAGGTGGTGATTCCATCCTGGCTATTAGAGCAGGACTTCAGAAGATTGATTCAACTGCTGCTGAGGAGTTTATACGACTGTACCTGGAGGAGTCAGAGGAGAATGAGGAGAGCGACACCATAGAAGCCATGGGAAAGGCAAGTCAGGCTCTGAGACAGGTACTGAAAATCTATGGCATTAGCCAAAATAAATTGGCAGTAACTATGGGCATAGGACGCTCAACAATTCACTATTGGTATAGTGGAACGAGTGATCCCTCAGCTGAGACAGTCCTCGAAATTAGGAAGGCACTTAGGAAAATAAATCCAGCTGCAGCCCAAGAGTTTATAAGCCTATATCTAGATGAGTCAGATGAGAATAAGGAGCAATCTTAATAAATTGCCTTTACCTAGTCCGGCAAGAATGCCCA